>JBGUZD010000068.1:0-9378 GCA_045222695.1 Candidatus Limivicinus sp. | reverse complement strand
GACCTGAAGGCCTATCTCCGCGCGGATGGCGGCAGCGTGCAGAAGGCGCAGATGCACTTCCGCGACATGAGCGCGAAGAAAAAAGAGCTCGAGCTCCTGCCCGCGCTCTTTCCCGAGCTCGCGGTCAGCACCTCGGTGCCCTCGAACATCGAGCTGAACATCGCCGCGGCCAACAAGGGCGACGCGCTGCGCTCGCTCTGCGCCGCGCTGGGGATCCCGATCGAAGAGACGCTCGCCTTCGGCGACGGCACGAACGACCTGAGCATGATCCGCGCGGCGGGCTGCGGCGCGGCGATGGGCAACGCCGACTTTTCCGTCAAGGCCGCCGCGGACGCCGTCTGCGACGACAACGAGCACGACGGCCTGGCGAAGTATCTCGAAAAGCTGTTGGAGGAAGAGCCATGAACGGGATCCTGTGTCGCCAACTGGCGCTCGATTACTGCTGCACGCCCGGGGAGATCCTCGGCGGCGGGAATGTCTTTACGGAATATCGCCCCCTCGAGGGCCGCCGCCGCTTTCAGGAGCGGGAGGACTGCTTCCTCAAGATCGCCCTCGTCAACGGCAAGCTGCTCTTCACGGGGCGCGCCGACATGGTCGGGCGCTGCCGGGAGCGCTACGCCGGCTGCGGCTCGGCGTGGTTCTTCGAGCCGGACAGCCTGCGTGCGCTCGACGAGCTCCTGCGCGGGGAGGGACGCCGGATCGCCTCGGCCCACCCCTTCTTCATCGCCGAAAGGCCGACGGAGCCGCGCGCGGCCGACTGTGAGCTGCGCTGGTTTGAAGGCGCGGAGATCGAGCGCTTCCGCGGGGACGAGCGCTTCGGCGAGGCCTTCTGCTTCTGCCCGGAGGCGCCGGACGTGCTGGGAGTCGCGGCGCTGCGGAAGGGAGAGATCGTCGGCATGGCCGGCGCGAGCGCCGACAGCCCGACGATGTGGCAGATCGGGATCAACGTGGAGCCCGCCTGCCGCGGCGAGGGCGTGGCCTCGCTGCTGGTCGCGCTGCTGAAAAACGAGATCCTGAAAAGGGGGATCCTGCCCTTTTACGGCACCTCCCCGTCGCATATCGCCTCGCAGCGCACGGCGCTCGCCGCCGGCTTCCTGCCCGCCTGGGCGGAGCTCGTCACGGAAAAGAGCGAAGAGTGATAAATAAACGGGAAATCGCCCCGGCCTATCGGCCGGGGCGATTTCCTTGTTTCGATTATTTGTCCAGCCAGGCGCAGGCGGCCAGGGCCGCGACCGCGCCGTCCGCGACGGCGGTGGTCAGCTGGTGCACCTTCTTCGCGCGGCAGTCGCCCGCGACGAAGAGCCAGGGCGTTTTCGTCAGGCAGTCCTCGCCCGACGCGGCGTAGCCGCGCGCATCGAGCGCGGCGAAATCCGCGAAGGCGGCGTTGTCCGGCTCGTGCCCGATGGCGACGAAGAGCCCGTCCACCGCGATCTCGCGCTCGGCGCCGTTCTGGGAAACGACGATCCCCTTGAGCTCGTCCTCGCCGAGCAGGCGCGTGATCGTCGCGTTCAGCACGAACTCGACGTTGTCCTTCGCCCGCAGCGCCTCGACGAGCTTTTCCTCGCCGCGGAAGCTCTCGCGCCGGTGGATGAGATAGACGCGCGAGGAGGTCTCCGAGAGCAGCATCGCGTCCTGCAGGGCGCTGTTGCCGCCGCCGTTGACGGCCACGGGCAGGCCCTTGAAGAAGGCCCCGTCGCAGACCGCGCAGTAGCCCACGCCCGCGCCGACGAGCTCTTCCTCGCGCTCGACGCCGAGCATGCGGGGCTTGGCCCCGACGGCGAGGATGAGCGCGCGGCCCTCATAGCTCGCGCCGAAGTCGCACTTCACGCGGCGGTATTCGCCGCAGTCCTCGATGGAGACGACCTCCTCGAGCTCGATGTCCGCGCCCTGGGCCATGGCCTGCTCGGCCATGCGGTCGCCCAGCTCGCTGCCGCTGATCGACACGACGGAGGGGAAATTCTCGACCTTCGGGCTCCAGGTGATCTGCCCGCCGAGGGCGGCCTTTTCGAGCACGAGCACGCTCTTGCCCGCGCGCCGGGCGTAGACGGCGGCCGTCAGTCCCGCGGGGCCTCCGCCGATGATGATGATGTCGTAGATCATTTCAATATCCTTTCCTTACAGCCTTCCCCTCCGGGGAAGGTGGCCGAGCGAAGCCGAGGCCGAATGGGGTTGTACCGAACAGCCTTCCCCTCCGGGGAAGGTGGCCGAGCGAAGCCGAGGCCGGATGGGGTTGTACCGAACAGCCTTCCCCTCCGGGGAAGGTGGCCGAGCGAAGCCGAGGCCGGATGAGGTTGTACCGAATGCAGAGCAGTAGTTGAGGGCGCCTGCCGTATGGCCTCCTGTCGGCTGACGAAACAGGGCCGGCTTGCGCCGGCCCTGCTTGCGTTTTTTCGCCTTACTGCGCGAGGTGCTGGCGGATCGCGCCGGCGCCGGCAAACTTCTCGAAGCCGCCCTTGCCGTCGGTGACGACGAGGGTCGGGGTCTGCTTGACGCCGAACTCGCGCGCGAGATCCATGTGCTCGTCGGCGATGAGCTTCTCATACGCGACGCCCGCCTTGTTCAGGTAGTTCGCGGCCATCGTGCAGTTCGGGCAGGACAGGCGCGAGAAGAGGATCGTGCGCTTCTCGTTGGCGTCCTTGGCCTCGACGGGCTCGGCGGGGACGGCCTCGGCCTTCCTGTCCTCGTAGATCGGGCCGTTGTGCGTCAGGTGGGAGTGCTCGATGACGTACTCCTTGCGCTCCTTGTACTCCTGCGTCTTGCCGGCGTTCCAGTTCTGCACCGGGCGGTAGTAGCCGGTGATGCGGCTGTACACCTCGGCGCTCTCGCCGCAGATCGGGCAGGTGAACTGCTCGCCGGTGAGGTAGCCGTGATGCTTGCAGACCGAGTAGGTCGGGGACATCGTGTAGTACGGCAGCTTGTAGTTCTCGGCGATCTTGCGCACGAGGTTCGCGGCGGCCTCCCAGCTCGGCAGCTTCTCGCCCAGGAAGGCGTGGAACACGGTGCCGGAGGTGTAGAGGGTCTGCAGCTCGTCCTGGATGTCGAGGGCGGCGAAGATGTCCTCGGTGTAGCTCACGGGCAGGTGCGAGGAGTTGGTGTAGTACGGGGTGCCGCCCGGCTCCGCGGCCGTGATGATGTCGGGGAAGGCCTCGACGTCGTGCTTGGCCAGACGGTAGGAGGTGGACTCGGCCGGCGTGGCCTCGAGGTTGTAGAGGTCGCCGTACATCTCCTGGTAGTCGCTCAGACGCTCGCGCATGTGGTTGAGCACGTCCTTGGTGAACTGCTGGCACTCGGGGTGCGTCATGTCCTTGCGGATCCACTTGGCGTTCAGGCCCGCCTCGTTCATGCCGACGAGACCGATCGTGGAGAAGTGGTTGGCGAAGGTGCCGAGGTAGTGCTTGGTGTAGGGGTAGAGGCCCTCGTTGAGCAGCTTGGTGATGACGTCGCGCTTGACCTTCAGGCTGCGCGCGGAGATGTCCATCATCTTGTCGAGGCGCTTGTAGAAGTCGGCCTCGTCGACCGCCTGATAGGCGATGCGCGGCATGTTGATCGTCACCACGCCGATCGAGCCCGTGGACTCGCCGGAGCCGAAGTAGCCGCCGGACTTCTTGCGCAGCTCACGCAGGTCGAGACGGAGGCGGCAGCACATCGAACGCACGTCGCTCGGCTCCATGTCGGAGTTGATGTAGTTCGAGAAATACGGCGTGCCGTACTTGGCGGTCATCTCGAAGAGGAGCTTGTTGTTCTCGGTGGGAGACCAGTCGAAATCGCGGGTGATGGAGTAGGTCGGGATCGGGTACTGGAAGCCGCGGCCGTTGGCGTCGCCTTCGATCATGATGTCGATGAAGGCCTTGTTGACCATGTCCATTTCCTTCTTGCAGTCGCCGTAGGTGAAGTCCATCTCCTTGCCGCCGACGATCGCGGGCAGATCCTTGAGGTCGGCCGGCACGGTCCAGTCGAGGGTGATGTTGGAGAAGGGCGCCTGCGTGCCCCAGCGGGACGGCGTGTTCACGCCGAAAACGAAGCTCTGGATGCACTGCTTGACTTCCTTGTAGCTGAGGTTGTCGATCTTGACGAAGGGAGCCAGATAGGTGTCGAAGGAGGAGAAGGCCTGCGCGCCGGCCCATTCGTTCTGCATGATGCCCAGGAAGTTGACCATCTGGTTGCAGAGCGTGGAGAGGTGGCTGGCCGGGGAGGAGTTGATCTTGCCCGGGATGCCGAGGCCTTCCTTGATCAGCTGCTTGAGGCTCCAGCCCGCGCAGTAGCCGGTCAGCATCGACAGGTCGTGCAGGTGGATGTCGCAGTTGCGGTGCGCATCCGCGATCTCCTGGTCATAGACCTCGGACAGCCAGTAGTTGGCCGTGATGGCGCCGGAGTTCGACAGGATCAGGCCGCCCACGGAGTAGGTGACGGTGGAGTTTTCCTTCACGCGCCAGTCCTCGACGTGCAGATACTTGTTGACGGTATCCTTGTAGTCGAGGTAGGTGGACTTCATGTTGCGCAGTTTCTCGCGCTGCTTGCGGTAGAGGATGTAGGCCTTCGCCACGTTCTCATAGCCGCCGCGGGAGAGCACCGCCTCGACGCTGTCCTGGATGTCCTCGACGGCGATCCGGCCGTCCTTGATCTTCGGCAGGAAGTCCGCGCTGACCTTCAGCGCCAGAAAATCGATGATGTCGCCGTTGTAATCGGTCTTGGTGGCCTCAAAGGCCTTCTTGATGGCGTCGGCGATCTTGCCGATGTTGAAATCGACGACCTGGCCGTCTCTTTTTACTACTTCGTACATATCCTTTATCTCCTTTACCCTTCTCTTCCCGAAAGCTTTACACGCCCCGCACTTCCACGGCGGGAACGATCGGCCGCACGGCGTCGGCCAGCTCATGCATCTCTTTCTCGTCGAAGGCCCCCAGACCCTCGATCGCGATCACGTCGCCGCTGTCCTTGAACTGCTGGAGGTAATACTCCTTCGCGCCCTCGATCCACTGCGCCGCCCCGATGAGGCTCTCGCGCGTGTGCAGGCCCTTCACGACCGTGGTGCGGAACTCATACTCGACCTCGCCGCCGAGAAGGAAGTCCTTCGAGCGCTCGACGGGGCCGAGATCGAAGGGCTCGATGCCCACGGTCCTTCCGTAGAGCGCGGGGGCGTTCTTCACGTCCATCGCCACGCGGTCGACGAGCCCGGCGCGGACCAGAGCGATCAGACGCTCGGGGAAGGAGCCGTTCGTGTCGAGCTTCACGCGGAAGCCCAGCGCGCGCACCTTTTCCAGAAACGCGCCAATGTCGCGGTGCAGCAGCGGCTCGCCGCCCGTGATCGCCACGCCGTCGAGGATGCCTACGCGCTTTTTCAGAAACGCGAGCACCTCGTCCTCCGTCGTGTCGCAGCCCAGCCGCTCGGGCAGGACCAGCGGCGCGTTGTGACAGAAGGGGCAGCGAAAATTGCATCCGGGCGTGAAGACCGTACAGGCCACATGTCCCGGATAGTCGAGCAGCGTCAATTTTTGAAGTCCGGCGATCTGCATGGTGTCAAAACCTGTCCTTCGGGAAGGATCTCTTTCGGGTGCTATGATACGACTTTATGGGGGTGCTGTCAAGCCCTTAAATACAAGATATTGAAAGTTTTACCGCTTTGTTACCGTTATGACCACAAAATATAGTGTCAGGCGGTTTTCTCGTTACCGCCTGACACCGAGCGCTATTGTACCGCGGGAGAAGGAAAAAAGCAAGAGGGCAAAATACATAAATATGGGGGTGCAAACTTGGTCGAAACTACAAGATATGGAGAAAGCGCCCCGAACGGGGCGCTTTCTCCATAAGAGGAGAGCGTTATTTTCTCTCCGCGGCGGCGGCGAGCTTGCGCTCGCGGCGGTGCAGGACCTCGTCGCTCTTGGGCTTGATGTCGCCGGCCTTCGTCAGCGCCCACTTGGTCAGCACCGGGCCGAAGAGCTCATAGTTGAGCACCGCGAAGAGCACGATATTGCGGATGAGCGAGCCGTCGCCCGGCAGCTGCGCGGCCGTGACGCACATGCCCAGCGCCACGCCTGCCTGCGGCAGCAGCGTGACGCCCAGGTAATCCACCACGGTCTTGTCGCAGCCCATCAGCCTGGCCGACTCGCGCGCGCCGATATACTTGCCCAGCGAGCGGGAGAGGATGTACACCAGACCGATCGCGACGCTGCCGGCCTTGGCGAAAACGCCCAGCTCCAGCTCCGCGCCCGAGAGCACGAAGAACAGCACCAGCACCGGCGCGGTCCAGCGGTCGGCCACGCGCATGATCTCCTCGGACAGCGGGCAGAGATTGCAGAAGACGCTGCCGAGCATCATGCACACCAGCAGCGGCGAAAAGCCGATGGTGGCCCCGCCCGCGGGGATCTTGAGCATCGAGAGCGCGACCGTGAGGAACACGAAGGAGATGCTCATCGCGATACGGTTCGTGTTCGAGTGGAAGAAGGGCTCGATCTTCGCCAGGCCCAGGCCCGCCAGCGCGCCGAGGAACAGCGAGCAGAGGATCTCGAGGATCGGGTTGACCACGATGGTGTACACGTCCACGATCCCGCTCGAGAGAGCGCGCGCGACGCCGAAGGACACGGCGAAGACCACCAGGCCCACCGCGTCGTCGAGCGCGACGATCGGCAGCAGCAGGTCGGTGAGCTTTCCCTTGGCCTTGTACTGGCGCACGACCATCAGCGTGGCGGCCGGCGCGGTGGCGGCGCCGATCGCGCCGAGCGTGATGGCCGCGGGGACGGAGAGCGCCTGCGGGAACAGGAAGTGCAGCCCCAGCAGCGCCGCGTCGACGACGAGCGTCGTGACGAGGGCCTGCAGGATACCGATCACCAGCGCCTGCCTGCCGGTCTCGCGCAGCTGGGAGAGGCGGAACTCATTGCCGATGGAGAAGGCGATGAAGCCCAGCGCCACGTCGGAGATCGCGCCGAGCGCCTCGAGCTCGGCAAAGCTCGAGAAGCCGACGCCCGGGATGTGCAGCGCGCCGATCACGCAGGGGCCGATCAGCACGCCCGCGACGAGGTAGGCCGTCACGTCCGGCAGCCGGAGCTTGTTGCCCAGGCGCGTGAGCATCAGTCCCGCGAACATGGCCACGGAAATATTCAACAGCTCGTTCAAAGAAAGCATCTCTTTTCCTTTTATTTTCAACAGCCCGCGCATTATACCGCCGCCGCATGAAAAATGCAAGATGAAAAACGACTTTGTGCGTCTTTGATCGATGTGACGCTTGTGTGACGACGCGTGCGATATGCTCAGGCCATAAGAGAAAACTCAAAGACCCGTCTTGCCGCGCCGGGAAAGGCGTGATATAATATTTTATGTGAGGTTGCATGACGGCAGCTTCGGCTGCCGGGCAACAGGAAGGAGAATCATCATGAAGAAATTACTGCCCTTGTTTCTCGCCGTCGTTCTGGTTTTTGCCTGCCTCGCGCCGATCGCGGCCGCAGAAGGCACGCCCGAGGGTGCGCCCAGCCGCGAGGATATGAGAGGCTTCGGCGACATCGCCGTACCGAGCAGGGACGCCTGGCTCGACAGCTATCAGACCCGCTACGTCTGCTCCTCCGGCGGCGTGGGCGCGTTCCTGTTCAAGGCGCCCAAGCTGGATATGGATCTGTACTTCGAAGACGTGCTCGAGGGCACGGAGCTGACGCTCCTGGCCGAGCAGAACGGCTTCTACCTCGCGAAGATGCCCGGCCATCGCCTGGGCTGGATCTGCGTGGGCCAGACCTCCGAGGATACCTCGCTGCTCGATTCCGTGCCGGATCTGAGCGAAGGCAGCTGGATCTACCGCATGGGCGAGGGTGAAAAGAACACCTTCTCCGTCACGTTCGGGCCCAAGCGCATCGCGATGCTCGAGAGACAGTCCGACGGCGCGCGCGTCAGCTCCGGCTGGGTCCTCAGCGGCCGCCGCCTGTGGCTCAACGACAGATACTTCATCTGGGACGGCGAGAACTTCGTCTCCGTAGTGGAGTTCTGGACGCCGCAGGGCAAGACCCACTTCACCGTCTCGGCGGGCGAATAACGAAGCTCATCCGCAGGGGATGATCAAAAAGGGAAAGATCCGCTACACCATCTCCCCCGACGCCGAGCAGCTTTACGACCGGCTGGCCGGATAAGCTTTTCGCGGGCAAACAAAAAGGAAGGGAAAAAAGTTCCCTTCCTTTTTTATTATCCGCGTTGTCCGCGCGCCCGTTACGCCGGCGTCCCGGCCTTTGCGGCGAAGCGGCGGATGACGAAGAGCGCGCCCACGGTCAGCGCGATGCCGACGGCGAGCGAGATCAGCGCGTTCTGCACGAAGCCCGCGACGATATAGGTCACAAAGCTCACGCCCGCCACGCTCAGCGCATAGGGCAGCTGGGTCGAGACGTGCCGGAGGTGGTCCATCTGCGCCCCGGCCGAGGCCATGATCGTCGTGTCGGAGATCGGCGAGCAGTGGTCGCCGCAGACCGCGCCGGCGAGGCAGGCCGAGATGCCGATGATCAGCAGGCGGCTGTCGGCGGGGAAGATCGCGCACACGATCGGGATCAGGATGCCGAAGGTGCCCCAGGAGGTGCCGGAGGCGAAGGCCAGCGCCACGGCCACGACGAAGATCACCGCGGGCAGCAGGCTGTAGAGTCCCTGCGCGGCGCCGAGCATCATGTCGTGCACGAAGTCGGCCGCGCCGAGAGAGGAGGTCATCGTCTTGAGCGAGACGGCGAGCGTCAGGATGATCATGGGCGGGACCATCGCGACGAAGCCCTGCGGGATGCAGGCGGCGGCGTCCTTGAAGCTCAGCACGCGGCGGCAGAGGAAGTAGATGAAGGTGAACACCAGCGAGATGACCGCGCCCCAGGGCAGAGCGACGAAAGCGTCGGTGTTGCCGAAGGCGCCGATGAAATCGTCCGCGTAGTCGCCGCCGAAGTAGCCGCCGACGTAGAGCATGCCGACCGTGCAGGTCACGATCAGCACGATCACCGGCAGGATGAGGTCGATCACGCGGCCGCGGGGATTGGCCTCGGCGTCGCCGCCGCTCTCCTGCGCGCCGAGATCGCCTTCGAGCTGCGCGGCCATCTCCGCGACGCGCATCGGGCCGTAGTCGAAGTTCATCAGCGCCAGGGCGATGATGAACACCAGGGTCAGCAGCGAATAGAAGTTATAGGGGATCGCGCGCAGGAACAGCTGGATGCCGGAGATCCCGGTGCCGAGGTCGTCGGCCACGCCCGAGACGGCGGCGGCCCAGGACGAGACCGGCGCGATCATGCAGATCGGGGCGGCGGTCGCGTCGATGAGGAAGGCCAGCTTCGCGCGCGAGATGCGGTGGTTGTCGGTGACGGGGCGCATCACGCTGCCGACGGTCAGGCAGTTGAAGTAGTCGTCGATGAAGATCAGCACGCCCAGCAGGAAGGT
>JBGUZD010000067.1:0-9878 GCA_045222695.1 Candidatus Limivicinus sp. | reverse complement strand
AAGCCGTGGCAGCAGAAATAGGAGATCATCCAGCGATACCACAGCGCGCTGTTCATGGCGGGGACCAGGTCCTTGGAGAAGGTGCCCAGCAGCATGCCCCACATGCGGGCCCATTCCCAGAAATCGTAGGCGGTGTCCTTGACGCCGCGCCACTCGCGGCGGACCGTGGCCATCGCGCCCTTGCGGTAGAGGCGGCCGAGGCTGCGCTCGCCGTTGACGATGCGGTCCCACTTCTCGGCCTTGTCCAGCGCCATGAAGTCGTTGTACTCCTCCTTGATGCGCTGGCCGTCGGCCTTGAAGACGTCGGCCATATCCTTGCCGAACTTCTGCCAGTCGGTCTCTTTCAGGAGCTCGCCGAAGATGCCCACGACTTCCTTGAGGTTTTCGCCCTGCTTCTTCCAGTCGATGTTATCTTTGGCTTTCCAGAATTTAGGGTTGGGATACTGTACCTTCGCCATTACTTCATTCCCTCCTCTTTATGGATGCGTTTGATCTCCAGCGACTCCACAAAGGCCTGGACGCGGGTACGCAGCTGGCCGGAATTGCCGTTGTTGTACAGACGGTCGATGGAGAGCACCGGCCAGCCGTACTCGTCGTGCATGATGTGGCTGACCAGCGCACGCTCGAAGCCCCAGTAATCGCAGTACTTCATCTGTTCGTAGATGATGCCCTCGGCCTTGAACTCCTTGGCAAGGCGGTCGGCCGTCTCGCGGCGCTGCAGCACCTTCTCGTCGGAGATCCAGCGCGCGCACTCGGACACCTGCATGTAGTGCAGGCAGATCTGGCGCAGGGCGGGCTCGTCGTCCTTGAGCTCGATGACCTCGCGGCCGGGCGTGGAGCCGAAGCAGTAACGGTCGGACACGACCAGAGCGCCGACGTCTTCGATGAGCCTGGTCAGGCTCGGGTCGTCGATCTCGGAGCCGACGATCGCCACGCGGGCGCGGAAGGGGCTCTTCTTGTCGGGCTTGCGCGCTTTGAGCTCTTCGAGCGTCTCGCGCAGATAGGGCAGGATCAGCGCCTTCGGGCACACGTAGGTGACCAGGTCGATGACGTGGAACTCATAGCCGGTGATGACGGGCTTGTCCTTCTTGCGCATCTCGCTGATCTCGGAAATGATGCGGCAGACTTCGTTGTGCTCCTCGACAGCCTTGCGGATGGCCGCGTCGGAGGTGTCCACGCCGAAGACCTCGTGCAGGCGGTCGAGCACGCGGACCTGCATCTGCCTTTCGTAACCGTCGAGCGTATAGTCGGTGATCTTGAAGGGCATGTCGGTGTGCGTGACAAAGAAGTTGGGCTTTTCGTTGACGTCCAGGATCTCGAAGTGCTCCATCGCGCGGTTCATCATGGAGCAGGCGTCCACGCCGATCACCGCGTCGAGGAAGCGGTAGCCGCCCTCGATGCCGCGCTCGACAAGCGCCCTGGCGTACTCGCAGGTGTAGTTCGACATGTAATAGGTCGCGATGTCGATCGAGCCAGTGTTCGGTGCGCGCAGTCTGGTCGAGAAGCACTTGTCGACGTTGAGCAGGACCTCCGGGATATGGAAGCAGGTATAGCCGAGGGCGATGCCTCCGTCGGCCTGAGCCTGTTTTATAAGCTCGTTGTCGGCGTTCTCAAGCAGTTTCTCGAAATAGATCAGATGCTTAAGATCTTTCAAATGTTACACCTCTTCTTCTAAAGAATTTCTATTTTGTGGAGTGCTTCCTTCACTCCCTTGAGCATAACGGAATCCGCGGGCAGCTCCATGACGCTTTTGCCTCGGATGTCGTTGGCGGCGAAGGCGTCGTCCGCAGGGATGGCGGAGAGGATCTCCACCGGGCTGTCGGTGAGGCCGACCAGCTCGGGATTGGTGACGCGGTTGATGATGCAGCCGATCTTCTCATAGGAGATCAGCTCGTCCGCGACCTGCTTGATCGTCGTGATGACCTGCGCGCCCTTCTTGCTCTGATCCGTGATCAGCAGCAGGTGCGTGACCTTTTCCATAACGCGGCGCTGGATCTGCTCGATCCCGGCCTCGCCGTCGATCACCACGTAATCGAAGCTGTTCGCGAGCATGCCGATGACCTCTTTGAGATACGAATTCACCTTGCAGTAGCAGCCGGAGCTCTCCGGTCTGCCGATCGCAAGGAAGGCAAAGCCCGGCATCTCGACCAGCGCGTCGAACATACGGAAGCGCGCCTCGCTCAAAAGCTCGAGCGCCTCCCGGGTGTCGCCGTTTTCCACGCTGTCGACGATGCTTTGACGAATGTCGTCGAGCGTAAGCTTCACGTCCACGCCAAGAGCAACGGACAGGCCCACGGCCGGGTCGGCGTCTATCGCAAGGATCTTTTTGTCGGGGTATTCCTCGGCAAGAAGACGAACGATGCACGCGCAGATCGAGGTCTTCCCGACGCCGCCTTTGCCTGCTACCGTAAGGATCTTGGCTTTATTCTCCATACGCTTCTCCCCCCCTCTGTTTTCCGGATAGGCATACTGACAGGCATACTATCTCAGATTACAGATATTTTATCACAGCCGCCCCTCAGATGCAAGGAAAACGCTCCCCTTCCCATGATCTTCCACCCCCTTGCGCGCGCGTTGGTTAAATAAAACTAACCGTATTGCGGGCCCGCCCTTGTTTATACATTTCCTCTGTTTTGTATGGTTTTTTGCCTCTTTTCCGGTCCCAAAAAAGAATGTGCCGCTCTCTTTGTGAAAGCAGCACAAAAATGGAGGTAAAATTTCGTCAATTCAACAGATACACGCCCAGATTGAGGTAGGCCGCGAAAAACAGCCACAGCAGATACGGCGCCAAAAGCTTTCCCGCGCGCGCGTCGATATAGCCGAAGCGCAGCGCGCACACGAGAGCGAGCGCAAAGAGCAGGATCAGCCACAGGAAGGCGACGAGGTAAGCCTCCAGCAGGAAAAAGATCAGCGGCCAGATGAAGTTGGCGGCAAGCTGCAGGACGTAGGCCGTCATCGCGCGGCGGATGCGCTCGGGCGAGGCCGTCGAGGTGTAGACGATATAGCTCGCGACGCCCATGAGGACGTAGAGGATCGTCCAGACCGCCGGGAAGACCCAGCCCGGCGGAGCGAGCAGCGGCTTGTACATGGTCTTGTAGTCCTCCATGCCTCCCCTGCTCAGCACGCCGGCCAGCGCGCCGACGGCCAGCGGGACGGCCACGCAGATCACGAGCTGTTTCCATTTGATTTTTCCGCTTTTCATTTCATCACCCATATTAGCGTATGCTCGTTCGGACGGGCTTATGCCAAAACGCCGCCGCCATCGGCTGTTTTTCTTGACAAGACCGCGGCTTGCCTTTATTCTGATGACAGACGATCATACGCGAAAAAGAGAAAAAGGAGAAATCAATATGAAACGAAACCGGATCCTCGCCCTTCTGCTTGCCCTTGCCATGCTTCTCTCCCTCGCCGCCTGCGGCAGCAAGAAGCCGAGCGTCGTCGGCCTCTGGGAGGCCGAGGTCGATATGCGCGATCAGATGGTCGAACAGATGGACGCCTCCGTCGGCGGATCGAAGTCCTTCGGCGAATATCTCGACAGCTTCGTCTGGGTGCTCACGCTGGAGCTCAAGCAGGACGGGACCTACACGCTCAGCTATGACATCGGCAAAGAAATGGGCGCCTTCAAGAGCGCGGTCGTGGATTACATGCGCGACATGATCAACGAGCAGGTCGGCATGGAGGTGAGCGACGATCTCATCGCCCAGGCGCTCGGCATGTCGCTGGACGAGTACGCGCAGTCCGTTATCGACGCGATGACCGAGGCCGCCGAGACGGAGAGCGCCACCTATCGCGACGAGAAGGGAACGCTGATCTGGGAGGACGGCGCGGAGAGCCCCTATGAGCTGACCGAGGACAGCCTCAGCTTCAGCGTGGAGAGTCTCGGCAAACTGGACTTCAAGCGCATCGGATAACACGCTGTTTTGAAAGGAGCTTCGGCCCGCGGGCCGAAGCTCCTTTTCTTTAAGCTTTTGCTTGACAGGAGAATGCGGCGGCCTTATTCTGAAATCGGAAAGACCGCACACAAAAAGGAAACGGAGGAGAAAACATGAAAACAAAACGCATCCTCGCTCTGCTCCTGGCCCTCGTCATGCTCTTCGCCCTCGCCGCCTGCGGGGAGAGCAAGGCCGCCGGGGACAGCGCGCTGAAGGAAAGCCTTGAGAGCGCCGCGAACGAGGCGAAGGCCGAAGCCGCGCCCGCCGCCGAGGCCGCGCCCGAACCCACGCCCGAACCCACGCCCGAACCCACGCCGGAGCCTACTCCCGAGCCCACGCCCGAGCCCACGCTCATCGGCGAGTGGGTGTGCGAAAAGGACATGCGCGAGATGATGATCGAGGAGCTCGGCTCCGCCGATCCCGATAGCGCGAAGTTTTTCAACGAATACATGAAGGAATTCATCCTTGTCATGACGCTGGAGCTCCGCGAGGACGGCAGCTTTACGCTCAGGCCCGATTTCAGCAAGGCGCAGCAGCATGTCTTTGAGGCCTTCCGCAGCTATATCGACGATTCGCTCAAGGCGCAGGGCATCACCTTCACCGACGAGCAGCTGGATCAGTATGCTCAGATGGCCGTGGACCAGATGGGACTCGACCTTGATGCGATCGAGGGCGATTACGTGGATGAGAACGGCACGCTCAAGCTCGCGGACAGCGACCCCGTCCCCTACGTGCTGACCGGCACGACGCTGGAGTTCACCGTGGAAGAATTCGGCGATCTGAAGTTCGACCGCGTCGGATAAGTTTTTCAATATCAAAAGGACGCCCTTCGGTTTGACCGAAGGGCGTCCTTTTTTTGTTTTGCGGTCGCTTCAGCAGCCGCAGCCGCAGCTGCAGCCGCCCTCGTCCTCGTCGCCGCCGTGGCAGCCGCTGCAGCCGCCGCAGTCGCCCGAGCAGCAGCCTCCGTCGACGGGGGGCAGCTGTCCGGTGACGAGCAGCTCCGCCGCCGTGTCCGCGTCGCCGCAGTAGCCGGGGACGGGGATGATGCCGTAGGAAAGCAGCAGCGAGCGCGCCTCGTCGCCCATCTGGCCGCAGATGACCGCGTCCGCCTTCTCGCGCTTGAGCAGGTCGGCCATGTCCTGGTGGCCGTGCAGCCCGGAAGCCTCGACCAGACGCTTGGTGGAGACGGAGAGATCGTGCTCGTCGAACTCGTAGATCGCGAAATATTCGCTGTGGCCGAAGTGCTCGAATATCTCGCCGTCCTTGTAGGAAACCGCGATCCTGATCATATCAAAGCTCCTTTTCGATATAGTCCGCAATGCTCTTGAGTCCGTCGGCGCTGACGGACTCGACCTCGCCCGCGTCGACCATCGCCGCGACGACGGGATCGACGGGCAGCCGCGCCCAGGTCTTGATGCCGAAGGCGGCGGCTTCTTCCTCCGCCCTGCTCGCGCCGAAGATCTCATGCTCTTTGCCGCAGTCGGGGCACTTGTAATAGGACATGTTCTCCACCAGGCCGATCACGGGCTTGTGCAGCAATCCCGCCATCTTGACGGCCTTGGCCACGATCATGCCGACGAGGTCCTGCGGCGTGGTGACGACGACGACGCCGTCCACGGGCAGGGACTGGAACACCGTCAGCGGGACGTCGCCCGTGCCGGGAGGCATGTCGACGAACATATAGTCCACGTCCTGCCACAGCACGTCGGTCCAGAACTGCTGCACCGCGCCGGCGATGACGGGGCCGCGCCAGACGACGGGCTCGGTCTCGTCCTCGAGGATCAGGTTGATGGACATGATCTGCAGACCCGTGTGTGTAGACACCGGGAGGAGATACTCGCCGGTGCCGAAGGCGTGCTGTTTCACGCCGAAGGAGCGCGGGATCGAGGGGCCGGTGATATCCGCGTCCAGCACGGCGGCGTTGTGGCCGCGGCGCTGCATCTCGCTGGCCAGCAGGGCCGTGACGAGGGACTTGCCCACGCCGCCCTTGCCGCTGACGACGGCGATGACCTTTTTGACCGAGGCCCCCTCATGCAGGCTCTTGCGGAAATCCGTCTGACGCTCGGCGCAGTTTTCCGAGCAGGTGGAGCAATCGTGCGTGCATTCACTCATACTGTCGTTGTTTCCTTTCTTGTGAAAGTATTCATCTTGCCTTTGCTATTATACCCGTCGGGAAGCCTTTGTCAAATCCCGAAGGAAGAACGCCTTTCTTTTTGCCGCGCGGCCTTGTCGCGGCCGATGCTGCAGCCGGGGTTGGAAAGCAGGCAGTTATGCCCGCAGCCTCCGCAGTGCTCGCCGCGCCTGGACAGAAGCATCTGCTCGAAGGGCCTGATCCGTCCCATCCCCGTGCGCTGGACGCAATAGCCCCGTACGCGCAGCGCGTCGATGAGCGAGGCGATCATGCCCGGGTGGGAGATCAGGATGCAGTCCTCGCCCCTCTTTTCCAGCTCGTCGATCAGCGCGTCGGCTCGTTTTCGGCCCTCCCTGCGGTCCATGCCGAGGAGGCGGCGCAGCCACAGAAAGAATCGCCACAGCCGCGAAGGCCGCGCGCGGCCGCTTTCGTCTTTCGGGCGCGGAAGCTCGTCAAGCCTTTCCTCGATCTCTATTTCCGCGCCGGCGACGGCCATTTCCGCCGTCTCGCGCGCGGAGAGCCGCGGGCTGCAGCAGACGCGGCGTCCGTTTGCCGCGACGCGGCGCGGCGCGCCCTCCACGCCGCCGTCGAGCGCGCGCTCGCACAGGGCGTTGTATTCCGCCAGCGTGCAGCGTGCGGGCATATCGAGCTTCGCCTCGCCGCTGCAGATGACCCAGAAGCGCATCTCAGAATTCCAGTTTTTCCAGCTCGATCAGCGCGAGGATATAGACCTTCAGCGCCTCAAGGAACCAGTCCTTGCAGGCCGCCTCGTCCACGCCGTGGATCGGCCCGGCGAAGGCGGGCGACGGACGCTCGGGATGCTCGGGGCCGAAGGAGACGGCGTTGGGAAAATCGCGCGCGTAGGTCCCGCCGCCGATCGTATAGGGCTTTGCGTTCTCGCCGGTGATCGCGTTGTAGGCCTCGATGCAGACCTGGACCTCCGGCTTGTCGAGCGGCATGTAGAAGGGCGGCGCGTCGCGATCGACGGTGACCTCCGCGAGGCCCTGCGCGCGCTCGCGCAGGATCGCGGCGATCTTTTCCCCGCTCATGTTCGTGGGATAGCGGCTGTCGACCGTCTGGAAGATGCGGCCGTCCTCCAGCCCGATCACGCCGCTGACGACGGTCAGCGGCTCGAAGAGGCCGTCGTCCGCCGCGAGACCGCAGGCGCTGCCGTCGGGCGCGTGATGGACGCTCGCGAGGAAGCGCAGGAGCGCCTCTTCCTCTCCGCCGCAGACGCGGTTTGCCAGCAGATAGTCGATCAGCTCGCCTATGGCGTTGACCGTGCCCGCCGGCATCGAGGCGTGCCCGCCCACGCCGGAGGCCGTCAGCTTCCACAGCCCCTCGCCCGCGGCTTCGGCCGTGACGCGGCCCGCGCTTTCCAGACGCGCGGCCTTCACGGTCGCCTCGGCCTTGTCGGGGATGGCGTTGGCCGCGAAGCCGCCGCTGATCGCGACGATGTTTTCGACGGGACGCTTCGCGAGGATGCGCCCGTGATAGATGCCCTTCTCGCCGTTGCACAGCGGGAAGTTGGCGTCCGGGCTGAAGCAGAACAGCGGCGCGGGGAAGTTTTCGAGATAATACTCCACGTCCTTCATGCCGATCTCCTCGTTCACGCCGAGCAGGGCGCGCACGGGGTATCTCAGCGGGATCTTCCGCTCCTTGAGATATTTCAGCGCGTAGAGACACAGCACGCTCGGCCCCTTGTCGTCCATGACGCCGCGGCCGATGATCCAGCCCTCGCGCTCACGCATGGCAAAGGGATCCGCGCTCCAGCCCTCGCCCACCGGGACGACGTCGAGATGCGTGATCGTGGCGAGATAGCGGTCGCAGCCGCGTCCGCCCTCGCCCAGCTGGGCGTAGCCGATCATGCCCTCGCAGTTTTCGGTCGAAAGTCCCATGCCGCGCGCGATGTCGAGCGCGGCCTCGAGCGCGGCGGCCGCGCCTTCGCCGAAGGGCTTGCCGGGCAGCGCGGGCGCGTTTTCGCTGTTGAAGGAGACGAGTCTCGCGATGTCCGCGAAGACGGCCTGTTCGTTTTCGGATACAAAGCTTTCGATGTCTCTGCGCAGTTCTTCGTTCATGTTCCGTTCTCCTTTTCAAAGAACATATTCCTGCTTGATGATACCATCAAGCCCCCCGCTTTGCAAGGGAAAAAGAGCCCGGGGAAAGCTTGCTTCCCCGGGCTTTCGCTGCGATCGGATATTATTTTGTGTCCGCGGCCTTGAAATCGGGCTCGGTGCCCTCGGACAGGCGCTTGAGGTTGGAGCGGTGCTGGAAGACCGCGAGCGCGGCGGCGTAGATCGCCAGCAGCAGCCGCGGCAGCGGCACGGCGAAGACGAAGGAGAGGACCACGACGGCCACGGCCGCGCAGACCGAGCCGAGCGAGGCCTTTTTCGAGAGGAAGGCCGCGATCAGGAACACGGCCACGATCCCGAGGAAAACGCGCCAGTCGATCGCAAGACCGATGGCCGCGCCGACGGAGATGCCCTTGCCGCCGCGGAAGCCGTAAAAGATCGGGAAGCAATGCCCGGTCGTGCAGGCCATGCCGCCCGCCATCAGGCCCCAGTCGCCGCAGAGACGGTAGCCCGCGTACATGACGATCACGGCCTTGAGGAAATCGCCCGCCAGCGTCGCAAAGCCCGCGAGCAGACCGAAGGTCCGGGCCATGTTGGTCGCCCCGGCGTTGCCGCTGCCCTTTTTGCGCACGTCGGTGCCCAGCATCCGCGAGAGGATGATCGAGATGCTGACCGAGCCGAGCAGATAACCGCCGACGATGATGAAGATGTATTTCAAAACGTCCATCGGCAAAACCTTACTTTGTGTTTGATATTGTCATTATACGTCCGACGCCCGATTATTTCAAGTTTTTGGAGCAATCGTTAAAACTTTATCCATTTCTTCTTGACTTTTCCTCCCGTTTCCCTCACGATTAAGGCGAGGGGAGGGATCGGCATGGCGGAAAAACGGTCCGAAGGCTTTGAACACATCGTCCACGGCTTCGACCCGGTATGGGACGCGCGAGCGCGCGTGCTCGTGCTGGGCACGCTGCCCTCGGTGAAATCGCGGGAGCAGAACTTTTATTACGGCCATCCCCGCAACCGTTTCTGGAAGCTGCTCGCCCTGCTCTTCGAGCAGCCCGAACCCCGGGGCGTCGGGGAGAAAAAGGCGCTGCTGCTTGAAAACGGCGTCGCGCTGTGGGACGTGGTGCGCGAGTGCGATATCCGCCGCTCGGCCGACGGCTCGATCCGCAGCGCCGTGCCGAACGACATCCGCCCGATCCTCGAAGGGGCGGACATCCGCGCGATCTATGCCAACGGCGCGAAGGCCAAGGAGCTCTATGACCGGCTGATCCTGCCCGCGACGGGGCGGGAGGCGATCCGTCTGCCCTCGACCAGTCCGGCCAACGCCGCCTGTTCGCTCGAGACGCTCGCCGAGGCGTGGCGCGTGCTGAAGGGCTGATTTTTTTCGATAAATCGGCGCTTTTGTGATGGTAATTCCGCTCCGGCTGTGTTATACTGCCTTTATGGCAGAACAAAGCAATCTCAACGTTCAAGAAAAGAGGTATGGATATGGCACTTGATCTTTCAAAATACGGCATCACCGGCGTAAAGGAGATCGTCTACAACCCCTCTTATGAGGAGCTGTTCAAGGAAGAGATGGCCAAGGGCCTCACGGGTTATGACGTCGGACAGCTCACCGAGCTCGACGCCGTCAACGTCATGACCGGCGTGTACACCGGCCGCTCGCCCAAGGACAAGTACATCGTCATGGACGAGAACTCCAAGGATACCGTCTGGTGGACGACCCCCGAGTACAAG
>JBGUZD010000066.1:0-15577 GCA_045222695.1 Candidatus Limivicinus sp. | reverse complement strand
AGGTACGCTACGGCGGCAAGACCTGGGTCTTCGACCCGGACGACAGCTTCGCCGTGCTGGACTGGGGCCGGGGCGTCTGGACCTATCACAACACCTGGTACTGGGGCTCTGCCTCTTATCATGTGGAGGGCGTGCCCTTCGGCTGGAACATCGGCTACGGCTTCGGCGACACCTCCGCCGCGAGCGAGAACATGCTCTTTTACGACGGCAAAGCCCACAAGCTCTCGCAGGTGCGCTTCCACATCCCCGGAGACGAGAAGGACTTTCTCTCTCCGTGGAAGTTCAGCTCCGACGACGGCCGCTTTGAGATGGACTTCGTCCCGATCCTCGACCGCGCCTCCTGCACCGACCTCAAGCTCATCAAGTCCGACCAGCACCAGGTCTTCGGCCGCTTCACCGGAAAGGCCGTGCTCGACGACGGCCGCGTGATCGAGGTCCGCGACTTCCCCGGCTTTGCCGAAAAAGTGGAAAACAAGTGGTAACGGGCCGCGAATGAAAAGCGAGCGCCCCCGAAATGGGGGCGCTCGCTTTTTGCCGTTTCACGGGATCGTGATCTCCGTGGGCTCCGGAGTCGTCTCCGGAGAGGGCTCGGGCTCGTCGATGACCTGGATGTCGGGCGGCTCGGGCGTAGGCTCGGGCTCGTCGACGACCTGGACGTCGGGCGTCGGCTCGGGCGTAGGCTCGGGCGTGGGCTCCGGCGTGGGTTCGGGCGTGGGCTGCGGCTTGAGCCAGGGGTAACGGGCGTAGATCTCGTCGTCCGTCATGTACCAGGGATTATCCGGGTCCGGATCGCTCGGATCCCAGCCCCGGCGCAGCTCGTTGTCCGAGATCTGCGGCGCGGAGGGCTTGCCGAGCGGGCCGGGATCCTCGTCGCCGTAAAACTCCACGGCGTAGATGTTGTAGTAGTTCTCCCAGATCCACTTGGCGTCCTTCACCTGCAGCCTCACGCAGCCGGCGGAGGCGCTGGTGCCGAGCTTGTCAAACTCCCAGTATTCCAGAGAGGAGCTGTCCCACTTCACCTGGTAGGGCACGGAATGGAAGAGGATGTCGTCGTCGATCTCCGTGACGTAGTAGCCGTAGACGTCGTAGAACAGATCCTGCCACAGCAGCCGCCAGCCGAGACGGAAGACGCCCTCGCGCGGCGTGGCCGCGCCGGTGGAGCAGACCATGGCCATGAAGGGCAGGTCATACTCGCCGCTGTCGCTGCGGGTGTAGACCGTGACGGTGTTGGCGATGTAGTTGACCTTGAGATAGTAGAGGTAATTGTCCTTGTCGAGCCAGGGGAAGGCCTCCTCCGCCGGCTCGGTGATCACGGGCGTGGGCTCGGGCGTCGGTTCCGGCGTAGGTTCGGGCGTGGGCTCGGGCGAGGGCTCGGGCGTGGGTTCGGGCGTCGGGACGGGCGTCGGGACGGGCGTGGGCTCCGGCGTGGGTTCGGGCGTGGGCTCGGGCGGCATGAGCCGCGCCGACAGCGACTCGGTCACGTCGACGAGAGAGAAGGAGCCCTGTACGGCGCCCGCGTAGGTCGCGAAGCACAGGACAAAGATGAGGATCAGGGCGAATAAGCGTTTCATCGCGTCGTTCTCCGTGAAAAGCGTTTTTTTCTTGGCGTGTCCGCGGGACTGACCGGCCCTTAAGCCGCGTCGGCATAAGAGCCGTCATAGCCCAGCGTGTCGCCGATCAGCGCGGCGACGGAGGACATGGAGTCCTCGGAAAAGGGGCTTCTCAGACCGCCGTTCGTGACGGTCTCCATGAAGCTGTCCCAGTCGCGCGGCAGGATCTCAAAGTATTTGTCCATGCCCTTTCCGGGCCGCTGCAGCTCCAGGTCATAGATCTGCATCGCGACGTCCAGCGACACGGGATAGGAGATCACATAGAAGGGGTACTCGAAGAAGTGGGTGATGTCCATCCAGTAGTATTTGTAATAGTCCTCGAAGCCCTGCTCGCAGAAGCCGAAGTCCTCCGCCGACTGCAGCGCCAGCTCGTTGAGCTTCTCCGCCGTCAGCTCGTCGGGCCCGACGGCGTGGGCCTTGCTTTCAAAATCGGCGAAGGCGGCCTGCTGGATATAGGTGTCGAGCGCGTCGATCATCTTCCCCTCGCGCAGCTTCTCGATCTCTGCGGCGGAGAGCACGCCGTCCATGTGGGACAGCGAGAGGAACTCCAGCGCCTGGGAGAAGATCTCGGCGACGTCGATGGTCTCGCTCGCGTCGAAGTTGGCGTAGGCGTCGGTGTAGTGGCCGAACTCGTGCACGAAGGTCAGCAGGTCCTGCGTGGTGCCCTGGGGGTTGACGAAGATAAAGGGCGCGTCGTAGTTGCTCAGATAGGTCTGGAAGGAGGTGTCGGCCTTGTAGACGCTCGGCTCGATGTCGTACAGACCGTAGCGGCTCATGAAGAAGAAAGCCTCGGAGCACTCGCGGCCGATGCTGTCGGTGACGGCCTTCAGATCTGCGTACAGCGCCTCGGAGGAGAGCGCGGAATAGCTGACGCCGTAGCTCAGGCCGGTGTCCTTCGCCCAGAGATAGATCGGGACGAGCTCGCGCTTCACGCCGTCGACGAAGACGGCGCCGTCCGCGGGCGTATAGTCGCGGTCGAAGCCGAAGACGTATTCCATCTCCTCGCAGGAGGAGAAGCCCATCGCCTCGGCCATCTCGGTGCGCACGCGCATAAGCTCGATATAGACCTCGGCCAGCGGCTCGTTGTATTTCCGATAGTAGCTCATGAGCACGGCGAGGTATTTGTAATAGCTCGCCAGATCGTCCGCCGAGCCGAGCTCGTCGGCCAGCTCGTGAAAGCTCCGCTCCTCGCCCTCGTACATGACGGTCGGGTCCGCCACGATCTCACGGTAGCGGCTGATGAGCTCGCTCTCGCGCTGCATGAGCGCGACGGTGACGTCGTTGTAGTAGGAGTCGTTCGGGTCGGCGTACTCCTCGCAGAAGCCTTCCCAGAAGTAGTCGTCCTCCAGCGCCTGACCGAGCTCGGAGCCGGCGCAGGCGTAGTACATCTCGTCAAAGAGGCGCGAGACGTTCGCGCTTTCGGTGCTGATCCACTCGTACTCCGCAGCGTAATACTCGTCGCGCAGGTCCTTGCAGTTGTAGATGTTGGCAAGGGAGTACATCGTGGAGAAGTCGTCGTAATCGTCCATGCAGCGGTCCAGCAGCTCCTCGACCCGCTTGAGCGGGGCGCCGCTTTCGAGCGCGTGCTCCACGGCCGCGACGTCCGCGGCAAGGCCTTCCGTGTCGGGGCGGGAGTAGTGCATGTCGGCGAACATCACGCCGTCGGGGTTGTGCTCGAGCGAGGCGCGGTCCGTGATCTGCGAGAGCGTTTCGCCCAGCGTGCCGGACAGATCGGCGTCCGTCCCGCCGCCGAAGTCGAAGCCCGGCAGGCCGCAGCCCGTGAGCATCACGAGCGCAAGCGCGAGCGCGACGAGCTTCGTCAGTCTTTTTTTCATGCCACATCCTCCCGGAACACGAAAGTTATATCATTTTATCACAAAAGGTCGACGATGAAAAGAGCCAAATCCCCCCGGAGGAAAAATGCGGCAATTCACGCTTGAAAACCGCCGCTTTCTCCCATATAATCGAAGCAGAAATACCTTAGGGGAGGACGCAGATATGAGCGAGATCTTCGTCACCGGCCACCGCAACCCCGACACCGATTCGATCGTCGCGGCGATCTCCTACGCCGCGCTGCGCAACGCGCTGGGCGACAGCGAATACAAGGCCGCGCGCATCGGCTCGATCAACGACGAGACGGCCCGCATGCTCGAGCGCTTCGGCTTCGAGCCGCCGCTGCACGTCAAGACCATGCGCACCCAGGTGTGCGACCTTGATTTCGACAGGCCGCCCACGCTGCACAGCACGGTCACGATGGACCTCGCCTGGCGCACGATGCGCGACGTCGAGGCCTCCTCGCTGCCGATCGTCGACGACGACGGCGGCCTCTTCGGCCTGCTCTCCGCCGGAGATATCGCAGGCTACAGCATGCGCTCGATCACCGACAGCCGCATCGAGGCCCTGCCGGTGTTCAATCTGCTGAGCGTGCTGGAAGGAAAGCTGGTCAACGAGAACAGCTTCGTGATCGAGACCGTCTCGGGCGATCTGCGCATCGCCGTGCCGCAGGCGATCGACGAGCCCGTCGGCGGCGGACGCGACAGCATCCTGATCTGCGGCGATCAGCCCGAGATCATCGCCGCGGCGCTGGAAAAGGAGATCAACTGCCTCATCATCTGCCAGAGCGAGATCCGCCCGGAGTGGGCGCGGAGCACGGCGGCGACCTGCATCGTCTCCACGCCGCTGGACGCGCGCACGGTCGCGCGGCTCATTTATCTGGCCATCCCCGTCGAGCGCGTCTGCCAGAAGAAGGAGATCGTCGCCTTCCACCTGGCGGACTATCTCGACGACGTGCGCGAGGTCCTGCTCAAGAGCCGCTTCCGCAGCTATCCGGTGCTCGACGAGAACGAGCGCGTGGTCGGCATGCTCTCGCGCTACCACATGCTGCGTCCGCGCCGCAAACGCGTCGTGCTCGTGGACCACAACGAGGCGGCTCAGTCCGTCCCGGGGCTCGAGCAGGTGGAGATCATGGAGATCATCGACCACCACCGCCTGGCCGATATCCAGACCGCGCAGCCCGTCTCCGTGCGCAACGAGCCCGTGGGCAGCACGAACACGATCATCACCGCCATGTATCAGGAAAACGGCGTCATGCCCTCGCCCAGAATGGCGGGGCTGATGGCCGCGGCCATCCTCTCGGACACGGTGATGTTCAAGTCGCCCACCTGCACCAAGCGCGACGTCGCGATGGCCGAGCGCCTTGCGCGGATCGCGCACGTCTCGCTCGAGGACATCGGCAAAGAGCTCTTCTCCGTCCAGGGGGCGGAGGAAAAGCCCATCGAGGAGCTGTTCCGGACCGACTACAAGGTCTTCCACATCGCCGAGCACAACATCGGCGTGAGCCAGATCACCTGCGCCGACGCCGCCGGTCTGCTCGCGCGGCGCGACGAGTTCATGGCCTATATGGAAAAGCTGAAGAAGGACAAGGACTTCGATTTCGTGATCCTGATGATCACGGACGTGCTGCAGGAGGGCTCACATCTGCTGTATGTCGGCAGCGACGAGGATATGCAGCAGGCCTTCGGCGCCGCGCCGAAGGACAAGAGCATGTTCCTGCCCGGCGTGATGAGCCGCAAAAAGCAGATCATCCCCATGCTCACGGCGCTGTGGGGATGAGACGCTTTTCCCGTTTCGACGGTTTTCAATGGTTTCGATGATTCAAAAAGGCTCGGGGCTGCGCGGCAGCCCCGAGCCTTTTATCATGTTCAGAACATCAGCAGAAGCGCGTCGTACAGGCTCGCCGTCCAGGTGATGAAGTTGTGTCCCGCGCCGATGGCGAGCATCCGGGCGTTCTCCCCGTCCGTCACGCGCTCGACCCGGCTGCAGATGCTGCGGTAGATGTTCCGGTGATTCGCGGCGGTGTCACGGTCGTCCGACATGCCGTAGCTGGCGATATAGCTGAAGATCTCATATCCGCGGTTTTCCTCCGACTCGAGCTGCGCGGAGACGCGGCTGTTGTCGCCGTTGGAGAAGCAGCAGAAATTCCCGACGACGTCGAGACAGCGCGGCATGACGCAGGTGTAGGTGTACATCGAGCCGCGGCTCAGTCCTCCCACGGCGAGCTGCGCGCGTCCCGCGCGCAGCTCCTCGGGACTGCCGCCGCCGAGATACGTGGAATAATGCTGCGCGATGTACGGCAGGAGCAGCTCCTTCAAGACCTTCTCGCCCTTCTCCGGCTGCGCGAAGGCGCGGTTGGAGATCCCGACGATCAGGAAGGGCTCGCAGAGCCGTTCCTCGACCATGCGGTCGTAGACATGCCGGAACTCGATCTCGCCGCGGTGCGTCGGCTCGGGCTCGTCGGTCCAGTCGGCGGCCTGACCGTGGTCGCCGTGCATCAGCACGACGACGTTATAACGCTGCTCCTCGCTGTAATCCCAGGGCAGCCATACGGCGATCTCAAGCTCCGTCCCGTCGGCGCCCGTCAGGGTCTCGCGGAAGTGGCGGCCCTCATGCTCGGAGGGCTCGAAATAGCGGTCGGGCAACTCGGCGAAATACAGCGGGGCCTCGGCTCCGCAGACCTCGCAGATCCCGTCCATGCCGAAGTGATGATGAAAGGCCTCTCCGCAGATCGGGCAGAGGGCGGTCTCCGGGTCGTGGCTCTGATTGCTGCAGCGCCGGCCGCAGATGAGGCAGCGGTGATCTTCATCGAAGCCCTCCGCGTGATCGCAGGCAAAGCCGCAGAGCGTACAGAGCCCCGTATCCGGATCGAACAGATGCCGGTGCGGCGTCTCTTCGGGCGCGGCGGCGCTTTCCTCCGGCGCGGCGGCGGGGAGGAGAGACTCCCTGCTCGCGGCGCGAAGGGCGCAGAGCACCACGCACACGATCAGCAGCAGCGCGACAAGGACGAGAGAGGTCTTCTTGCTCATGGCGCTTTGCGAGGATCAGTCCTCGACCTCGACGTCCAGCCCCAGCTCCTGCGGACGGAAGCGCGGGCAGACGTTTTCGGCCACCGTGATGACGGAGGCGGCGAGCCGCGTGCCGATCTCGACGGCCTCCGGCATGCTCTTGCCGTAGGTCAGGCCGATCGCAACGCCGGCGCAGAAGGCGTCGCCCGCGCCGGTGGTGTCGCGCACGGTCACGCTGCTGGCGGGATAAACGCCGCACAGCCCGTCTCTTGTGGCGTAGACCGCGCCGCGGCTGCCCATCGTGACGATCATCGAGGGGAAGTCGGCGTTGGCCAGGTTCTGCGTGAGCGCCTCGCACAGCTCCTCGGGGCTGAAGTCGGAAAAGTCGCTGACGAAGAGGATGCCCGCCTCCTGCACGTTGCACACGAAGCAGTCGATATCCTGCAGAAAGTCGCGCCGCAGCGAGGCGATGGACATGTTCGCCACGACGGCGTAGACCTTCTTTTCATATTTGCGCGCGTACTTGAGCACGCGCTTGACGACCTCCTTGTCGAGGTCGATCTCGATGACGATGCTGTCCGCGTCGGAGAAGATCTCGTCGCCCTTCTCGTCGAGGAGCTGCACCATCGCGTCCATGTTCGGACGCTTGGAGATCGAGCCGACGACGTCGCCGCTCTCGTCGAAGACGGCGAGCCAGATGCCCATGCCGTCCGGCACCGTGACGACGTAATCGGTGTTCACGCGGTGATTGTTCAGCTTGCGCAGCACCTCCGCGCCCTCCGCCGTGTCGTCCACCATGCTGACGAACACGGGCCGGAGCTCGACGTTGCCGATATCCTCCGCCACGTTGCGCCCCACGCCGCCGTGCACGATCTGCACGCTGCCGGAATTGCGGCCGCCCGGGATATAGAGATCCTCCGGGAAGCCCTTGATGTCCACGAATACGTTTCCCACGACCACGATCGCCATAGTACGTTCTCTCTTTCTATGTATTCTGTCTATGCTGATTGCTTTTCTTTTTCAAAACTGTGCAGCCAGTCCGCGGCGAAATAATAGATCACGAGGAAGATCGTGCTGAGCAGCCAGGTCAGCGGATAGACCCAGTTGACCACGTCGATCGTATGCCGGAAGGGCATCACGATCGAGAGGAAGGCCACGCGCACCACGC
This sequence comes from Candidatus Limivicinus sp., assembly GCA_045222695.1. Lineage (GTDB taxonomy): Bacteria > Bacillota > Clostridia > Oscillospirales > Oscillospiraceae > Limivicinus. The sequence goes on along the minus strand of JBGUZD010000066.1, from coordinate 7,958 downwards.
ACCAGAACAGCAGCATCGCCAGCATCGGGACGTTGGCCTTGCCCGCGCCGCGCAGCACAGCGGACAGACAGTGCGAGGCGGCCAGCAGGAAGAAGAACACCGAGCAGACCTTCGCCCTGCCCACGCCGAAGGCGATGGCCTCGGGCTCGGAGGTGAAGGCGCCGAGCAGATACGGCGCGGCCAGATAGATCGCCATGCCGATAAGCTCCGCCGCGGCGAGCGAGCAGAGGATGCCGAAGCGCGCGCCGCGCCGGGCGCGGTCGAATTCGCGCGCGCCGAGGTTCTGGCCCACGAAGGTCGTCAGCGCCATCTGGAAGCTGGTGATCGGCAGGAAGGCGAAGCCCTCGATCTTGGAGTACGCGCCGCAGCCGGCCACGGCCATCGTGCCGAAGGAGTTGACGTAGGACTGGACCACCACGTTCGCGATCGCGATGACCGAGTTCTGCATGCCGGTGGGCAGACCGTAGCGCACGATCAGCCCCAGCATCTCCCGGTCGAAGCCGAGCTCGCGCAGGATGAGGCGGTGGCTCTCGTGCGTGCGCATCAGGCGGATCGCGCACAGCAGCGCGCTGACGAGCTGGGAGAGGATCGTCGCGAGAGCGGCGCCCCTGACGCCCAGGGAGAGCACGGCCACGAACAGCAGATCGAGCACGACGTTGAGCAGCGAGGAGACGACGAGGAAGTACAGCGGCGTGCGGCTGTCGCCCACGGCGCGCATGATCCCGCAGAGGGAGTTGTACATCACCATGCCGATCGAGCCGGAGAAGATGATGCGGATGTAGGAGACGGAGAGCTCCATCACGTCCTCGGGCGTGCCCATCAGGCGCAGCAGCCAGGGCGTGAGCGTCGTGCCGGCGAGCGTCAGCAGCGCGGCGGTGACCAGGTTGAAGGCCACGGCGGTGTGGATCGCCAGACGCATCTTTTCCTCATCCTGCGCGCCGAAGAAACGGGAGATGACGACGCCCGCGCCGATCGAGACGCCGACGAAGAAGCTGATGAGCAGAAAGCTCAGGTTGCCCGTCGCGCTGACGGCGGCGAGTGCGCCGTTGCCGACGAAATTGCCCACGATCAGCGCGTCTGCCACGTTATAGAGTTGTTGAAACAGGTTTCCGATGAACACGGGCGCGGCAAAGCGGAGCATCTTTCCGCTGATGCTGCCCTCGGTCATCAGAAGCTGAGAGGAACGCATAGCTTTCACCTCAAAACGCGCTGTCGAATACAGCCATTATATGACGCGCGGGGCGCGTCCGTCAATCGTTTAACAGCGCGGCAAAGGCGCGCAGCTCCCTTCGCCGGACCTTCCAGTCCGGGATCACGCGCGCGAGCGCGGCGTAGAAGGCGGGGGAGTGGTCGGCGTGCAGAAAATGCGTCAGCTCATGGGCGACCACGTACTCGACGCAGTCCTCCGGCACGGCGGCGAGCCGCGCGTTGAAGGTCACGACCTTTTTCGCCGGGCGGCAGTTGCCCCAGCAGGAGCGCATCGCGCGCATGCGGATCTCCGGCCGCGGCACGCCGAGCGCGGCGAACTGCGGATAGAGCCTGTCGAAGGCCTCCAGGCAGAGCGCCTCGCTCTCGGCGCGGTACCACCTGTCCAGCGCGCGCCGCACGCCTTCGGAGTCCTGCGCATCGCGCACGCACAGACGCAGGACGCCGCCCTCGACGCGCGCGGAGGAGCGGGAGCCGCGCCCGAGCGCGAGCGTGAGCGTCCGTCCGCGCCAGGGCAGGGCCGCGCCGTCCTCGCAGGGCGGGAAAGGCGTCCTTTCCGTGCGCTCCAGCGCGCCGAGGATGAAGTCCGCGCGCTCGCGCAGAAAGCCCTCGATCACCGCGGACGGCACCCAGCGCGGAGCGGAGACGAAGACCTCGCCGCCGCGCACGCGCAGGTTCACATTTTTCACCCGCTTGCGCTCGAGCGTATAGACGGTCGGTATTCCGTTGAGAGAGATCGTTCTTTTCATGTCCATCATTATACGACGCGGTGCGAAAAAGGACAAGAGGGGGCGTCAGCGTATCAAAACAGGTGCAGAAACAAGCCGGACCAAAGAAAAAGACGCGGAGACGGGAACAAAAAAACCGCGGCGCTTTGCACTTTGCATAAAAAAGAACGCCGCTTTTGTGTATATGTCCGAAAATGCGAAAAAAGAGCCAAATCCTTCAAAAAACAGGTATAATAGAAGCGGCGCCGGGACACAGGGGCCTGTTCCGTCATGCCCTTTCGGCCCGCGCCGCATGAAAATGTACCCGAACTCCGGCATACAGGAAAGAAAATATCAAGGAGGAATTCTTATGCTCAGGAAATCCATGGACGGCAACGAGGCCGCCGCGTACGCAAGCTATGCCTTTACCGAAGTCGCGACGATCTACCCCATCACGCCGTCCAGCCCCATGGCCAACCACGTGGACGAGTGGGCCGCCAAGGGGAAGAAGAACCTTTTCGGCATGCCTGTCAAGCTCATGGAAATGCAGGCCGAGGCCGGCGCCTGCGCCGCCATGCAGGGCGCGCTCGAGGCGGGCGCTCTCGGCACGACCTACACCTCCGCGCAGGGCCTGATGCTGATGATCCCGCCGATGTACCGCATCGCGGGCCTGCTGCTGCCGGCGGTCATGCATGTGGCCGCGCGTTCCGTCGCGACCGAGGCCGTCTCCATCTTCGGCGACCACCAGGACGTGATGGCCTGCCGCCAGATCGGCTGGGCGCAGCTGGCCTCCTCGAGCGTGCAGGAGTGCATGGACCTCGGCGCGGTGGCGCACCTGTCCGCCATCAAGGGCCACGTCCCCGTGCAGCACTTCTTCGACGGCTTCCGCACCTCCCATGAGATCCAGAAGATCGACGTGCTCGACTATGAGGATCTCGGCAAGATGCTCGACTGGGACGAGCTGAAGAAATTCCGCGACCGCTCGCTGAACCCCGAGCATCCGACGATCCGCAACAGCGGTGAGAACGACGATATCTTCTTCCAGCACCGCGAGGCCTCCAACCCGACCTACGACGCCTTCCCGGCCGTGGTCGAGGAGTATATGGCCAAGATGTCCGCCCTGACGGGCCGCGACTACAAGCTGTTCAACTACTTCGGCGATCCCGAGGCCGAGCGCGTGATCGTGGCGATGGGCTCGGTCTGCCAGTGCGCGCAGGAGGTCGTGAACTACCTCTGCGAGCGCGGCGAGAAGGTCGGCCTGATCCAGGTCCGCCTGTACCGTCCGTTCTCCCTCAAGCACTTCCTCGGCGCGATCCCCGCAAGCTGCAAGGTCCTCACCACGCTCGACCGCACCAAGGAGCCCGGCGCTCTCGGCGAGCCGCTTTACGAAGACGTCAGCGCCGCGCTGGCCGAGTCCGGACGCAAGCTGCAGCTGCTCGGCGGCCGCTACGGCCTGTCCTCGAAGGACACCACGCCCGCGCAGATCAAGGCCGTGTTCGACAACATGGCCGGCGAGAAGAAGAACCACTTCACCGTCGGCATCAACGACGACGTGACGCACCTGTCCCTGCCCGTGGGCGAGAACATCGTCACCTCCGGCAAGTCGATCATCTCCTGCAAGTTCTGGGGCCTCGGCTCCGACGGCACCGTCGGCGCGAACAAGAACTCCTGCAAGATCATCGGCGACAACACCGACCAGTACGTGCAGGCCTACTTCCAGTACGACGCGAAGAAGTCCGGCGGCCTGACCCGCAGCCATCTGCGCTTCGGCCACGAGCCGATCCAGTCCACCTATTACGTCACGATGGCGGACTTCGTCGCCTGCCACAAGCAGAGCTACATGTACACCTACGACATCGCCAACGAGGTCAAGCCCGGCGGCATCTTCCTGCTGAACACCCGCTGGAAGGGCAAGACCCTCGAGGAGAACCTGCCCAACCGCGCCAAGAGGCTGCTGGCCGAGCGCAAGGCGCAGTTCTACACCATCGACGCCACCGACATCGCCGAGGAGATCGGTCTGGGCAACCGCACCAGCACCGTGCTGCAGGCCGCCTTCTTCAAGCTCTCCGGCGTGCTGCCGATCGACCAGGCCGAGGAGTACATGAAGCAGGCCGCGATCAAGACCTTCTCGAAGAAGGGCGAAAAGATCGTCAACATGAACCTCGCCGCCATCGAGCGCGGCCTCACCGACATGGTGAAGATCGATATCCCCGCCGAGTGGGCCGATCTCAAGGACGAGGAGCTGAAGATCGACGGCGATCTGCCCGAGTACGTGCGCAAGGTCCTCATCCCGATGAACCGCGCCGACGGCGACAACATCCCCGTGTCCACCTTCAGCCAGTACGCCGACGGCGTCATGCCCATCTCGATGGCGAGATTTGAAAAGCGCGGCGTGGCCGACAACGTCCCGGTCTGGGACGCCGACAAGTGCATCGGCTGCAACCGCTGCTCGCTCGTCTGCCCGCACGGCGCGATCCGTCCCTTCCTCTTCACGGAGGAGGAGGCCGCCGCCGCGCCCGAGAGCTGCGTGACCAAGAAGGCGATCGGCAAGGGCTTCGAGGGCCTGCGCTACCGCATCCAGGTCGGCGTGCTCGACTGCCAGGGCTGCGGCAGCTGCGTCAACGTCTGCCCGGCGAAGGAAAAAGCCCTGCACATGGTCCCGCTGGACGACGTCCGCGCCGAACAGAAGAACTGGGATCACTGCCTGACGCTCAGCGAAAAGCCCAACCCGATGAACAAGTTCTCCGCCAAGGGCAGCCAGTACGAGCAGCCGCTCTACGAGTTCGCCGGCGCCTGCCCGGGCTGCGGCGAGACGCCGTACATCAAGCTGCTCACCCAGCTCTTCGGCGACCGTATGTACACCGCCAACGCCACCGGCTGCTCGCAGGCCTACGGCTTCTTCGCCCCGACCTTCCCGCAGACCGTCAACAAGCGCGGCTTCGGCCCCGCCTTCTCGAACTCGCTGTTCGAAAACAACGCCGAGTTCGCCCTGGGCATCAGCCTTTCGGCCGAGCAGATGCGCGAACAGACCGCCCTGCACGCCCGCGCCGTCATCGAAAAGACCGGCGACGAGAAGCTCAAGGCGGCCCTGCAGCGCTGGCTCGACGAGGGCGAGGATATGGACAAGACCGTCGAGATCGCCGACGGCGTGCGCGAGGCTCTCGCCGAAACGAAGGAAGAGGGCGCGGACGTCGACTACATCCGCTCCCGCGAGGACACGCTGACCAAGAAGGCCGTCTGGATGGTCGGCGGCGACGGCTGGGCCTACGACATCGGCTACGGCGGACTCGACCATGTGCTGGCCTCGGGTCTCGACCTCAACGTGCTGGTCATGGACAACGAGCTGTACGCCAACACCGGCGGCCAGGCCTCCAAGGCCACGCCGATCGGCGCCGCGGTGCAGTTCGCGGCCGCCGGCAAGGCCACGCCCAAGAAGGACATGGGCGTGATCCTGTCGAACTACGGCTACGTCTATGTCGCGCAGATCAACCTCGGCGCGAACCCCGAGCACGCGATCCGCTGCCTCAAGGAGGCCGCCGCGTACCACGGCCCGTCGATCGTCATCGCCTACGCGCCCTGCATCAACCACGGCCTGTCCAAGGGCATGAGCAAGGTCATGGACGAGGCCAAGGCCGCCACCGAGTGCGGATTCTGGCCGCTGTACCACTACAATCCCGACCTTGAAAAGGACGGCGGCAATCCCTTCGTGCTCGACTCCGGCGAGCCCAACGGCAAGCTGCGCGAGTACATGATGGGCGAGGTCCGCTTCTCCTCGCTGACCCGCACCTTCCCCGAGCGCGCCGAGCTGCTCTTCGCCCAGGCGGAGGACTTCACGGCCCGCCGCTACGCCAAGTACAAGAGACTGGCCGGCAAGTCGTAAAAGCGGCCGGACGCAGACACAACAACACAGGCGGGAGCCTTTCGGCTCCCGCCTGTGTCCTTTTTGATACGGTTTTCAGTTCTTTTTTCCGACTACCTGGTACATCCGATCGTCGGAGATCACGGCGGTCACGGTCAGATGAGCGGCAAAGATCGCGGAGAGCTCTTCCGCCGGCATCAGCCCGTTGGAGACGCGGCTCGCCGCGCCGTGGTGGTGCGCGTCGATCTTTTCCCGGCTCATTCCGTGGGCCACCGTCAGCGTGCCGCCCGGCTTGAGAAGCGAGGCGAGATGCGCGATCAGCCGCGCCGGATCGGGGAAATGCGGGAAGGCGTTGTAGACGACGATGCAGTCGAAGAACCTGTCAAAGTCTGTCCGCTCCACGTCGCCGCAGAGGATCTTCACGTTTTCCTGCGGGTATTTTCCCTGCGCGATCCGCGCCATATTCGGGGAAATGTCGATCCCGGTAACGGAGGCGACGCCCCGCGCAAGATAGTCGCCGATCAGCACGCCCGTGCCGGTCGCCACGTCGAGCACATCCTTGCCCGCGCTCACCTCGGCCTTGTCCAGGATCGCGGCGATGATTTCGTCGCTGCGGATCATCTCGGCGTCCCAGTCCGGCGCGAGCCGGTCGAAGAACGCGAGGACTTCCTTGCTGTCGATCATCGTCTTATCCGAAGAAGGCCGCGGTATCGAGCTTTTGATAACCGCCGAAGCTGGAAGGCGCGGCAAAGATCTGTTCGGAAAGATCCATGCCGAAGAAGGCCTGCGTGACCTCGTTGGTCTTCGCGATCATGTCGATATCCTCAAAGAGCTCGGGATAGACGGTCTTGGCGAGGAACCAGGTGTTGATCAGAGCGATCTCGCAGTTGGTGTAGTAGGCGTTGTAGGCCATCTCAAGATAGACCTCGCCGTCGCGCCAGGCCTTGCAGGTGTCGAACATCGCCGGATTCTCGGCGTAGAGCGGCTTGATGTTCTTCACGGCCGCGGCGTCCATGATGATGATGTCCATGTCCTCGCCGATGGCGACGAACTTTTCCTCCTCAATGGCCTGAATGGCGGGACCGTCCACGCCGGTCACGGCATTTTTGATGTTGGCGACCTTGAAGCCGATGTACTTCTCGGTACCGGTCATCAGGTGATTGGTCGTGCCCCAGTTGCCGAGTCCGCAGATATACACGGCGGGCTTCTGGTCCTCGGGGACGTCGGCGGTGCGCTTTTCGATCTCGGCGCGCTCGGATTCGATGAAGCTCACGAGCGATTCGGCCTTCTCTTCTTCGCCGAAGATCACGCCGAGCATACGAAGCGTGCCGAGGAAGTTCTCGTCAAAAACGCCGCCGGGGCCCATCTTGAGCGTGACGACGGGGACGCCGAGCTGCTCGGCCAGCGCGTCCTCCTTCTCCACGTCCTCATACTCGGAAATGACGATATCCGGGTCGCAGGCAAGGATCTTCTCCGCCTCGGCCGTCTGCGCCTGCGGGCCGCCCACGCCGCAGGACGGCAGCGCGGCAAAGGTGTCTCCGTAGGCGAGCATGTACGGCCGCGCCACGGAATCGAACATCTTGGGCCGCTCGGCGAGCGTGGTGTTGTCGATATCCTCCACGCCGCAGAGCAGCGCGACGTCGCCGACATAGCTGTACATGCGCAGCGCGCCCGCGCCGATGCAGACGACACGCTTGTAGCTGCCCGGCGTGACGGCCACTTCGCGGCCGATCATGTCGGTGATGGTGATCTCCTGCGGCTCGGCAGGCGCGGGAGCTTCCGCCGCGGGCGCGGGCTCTTCGGCCGCCGGAGCCGGTGCTTCGGCCGCCGGAGCCGGTTCTTCGGCCGCGGGAGCCGGAGCCGTCTGACCGCAGCCCGCAAGCGCGAAGATCATAACGAGCGCCAACAGCAGGGAAAGGATTTTTTTCATCTTTTTTCTCCTCCGTTCACAATGACCTTTTTACCTTCTATCTCCAGGATGCGGACCTCCGCATCAAAGATCTCCCGGATGACTTCCCTTGTGACGATCTCGGCCCCGCCCGCACAGCGGACCTTCCCGTCCTTCATGAAGAAGAAGCGGTCGCCCAGCTCAAGAGCCTGGTTGAAATCATGCAGCGAGGTGAGGATGCCGATGCCCTTTTCCCGGGCGACGCGACGCGCCTCCTCGATGATCAGCTGCTCGTTGG
>JBGUZD010000065.1:0-9089 GCA_045222695.1 Candidatus Limivicinus sp. | reverse complement strand
CCTTTTCGCTGCCGATCACGGCGCTCTATTTTGGGTATGTATCCGTGCTCTCGCCGCTGACAAATCTGCTCTGTCTCTGGGCAGTGCCGATCTGCTTTATTGGCTCCTTTGCCGCAGAAATGTTCGGCTGGGTCCCGTTTTTGGGAAAAGTGCTCGTTCTGATCGTGACGGCTCTCGTCCGGTATCTTGTGGCTGTTTGCCGTTTTATCGCCGCTCTGGGCTTTTCTGTCGTTTATCTGCCAAAGTGGATCATTGTTCTGTGGTCGATCGTCTTTTTTCTCTCTGTTGCGGCGGTTTTTCTATTCAAGCTCAAGCCGAGATATAAACTGCTCATTCCGATCACGGTTGCCGTTGCAGGCTTGTTCTTACCGCAGACAATCTTGAGAAACTATTATCGCTCCGCCAGAGAAACGGTCACGGCGGTCGATGTGGGCCAGGGCCAGTGTATCAGCGTCGTATGCGGGGACAACGCGGTGGTGATCGACTGCGGCAGCACGAGCTACGCCGAATACGACGCAGGCGACTGCGCGGCAGCGTATCTGAAGAGCTGCGGTGTTGACCGGATCGACGCGGTCGTTTTTACCCATCTGCATGAGGACCATGCAAACGGATATAAGCGCCTCTCCAATCTCATGGAGATTGGAACGGTCGTTATCCCCGCCGATATGGACAATACTGACTCACTGCTTTGGGAGATCCTTTTTTGCGCACAGAGTCACGGAACAGATGTTGAGTTCGTTTCAAGAAACAGAATAGAAAGATACGGCGATATCAAAATGCTTCTGTTTGAAACGGACACGGAAGGGGACCAGAACGAGCGCTGTATGCCGCTGATCATTTCCGTGGATGACTATGACGTGCTCATCACAGGTGATGCCCCGGCCTCAAAGGAAAAAGAGCTTGCAGCTTTGGGAGATCTGTCCGGAATTGATGCACTCGTTGTGGGACACCACGGCTCGAAAAGCTCGAGCTGTGAAGAGTATCTCTCCGCGATGGCGGGCGGTAAAGCGATCATAAGCGTGGGCAAGAACAATTACGGAATGCCCGCAACGGAAGTGCTTGAACGTCTGAAATCATTCGGTTATACTGTATTCAGGACGGATATGGACGGCAACGTGGAGATACGTATCGATGGCTAAAGCAAAAGAAGAAAAATTGAATTACAAGTATGAACTGCAGAAGCTCAAGGTCGACGGTCCGGCCGCCCTTTATCTGCTGTGGGGAAAAGAGGATTATCTGCGCGAGCAGTATTTGATCCAGCTGAAATCCGTCTGCATTCCGGAGGGGGAAAGCGGCTTTAATTATCGTCGCTTTGACGGCCCGGAGATCGCCGCGGTACAGCTGCGGCAGGCGATCGACGCTGTTCCGTTTCTGTCTGAACGAAGCTTTGTCGAGCTGCGTGATCTCGACATCAATCGTCTCAAAGAGGCGCAGCAGATACAGGAGATCTTGACGGATATTCCGGAATACTGCACGGTTTGCTTTGTTCAAAACGCGGAATATGAGCCGGATGGGCGATTGAAGCTGATCAAAACCATCCGGGAGAACGGGAAAGAACTGAAGTTCACGCAGCAGGGACAGGGCGCGCTGATCGACTGGATCGCCCGGCGTTTTGCCGCCCACGGGAAACGGATCGATTTCGAGGCCGCGCAAAGGCTCATCTTTATCAGCGGAGACCTGATGAACCGTCTGATCCCGGAAATAGAAAAGATCGCCGCATACGCCCAGGGCGAGACGGTGGGCGTAAAAGAAGTTGAGGCCGTCGCCCATCACATCCCCGAGGCGCAGGTCTTCGAGCTGACGGATCAGCTTGCAAAAAAGCAGTACAACGCCGCGATGAACACGCTCTCGGAGCTTTTTGCCGAGAACGAATACGACCCCATCTATCTGCTGGCCGTGCTCGGCTCGCAGATGCGCAGACTATACGCGGCGCGTCTTGCGATCGAAAAAGGGCTCGGGGCGAAGTTTGTGGCGGAGACCTGTTCCATCAAATACGACTTTCTGGTCAATAAACTGATGGATTCGGCCAGAGGTTTTTCGCTGGATCAGCTGAAGGACGCCGTGCGGATCTGCGCGGAAACGGACGAGGCGATGAAGAGCAGCGGCGGAGACGGCAGAGAGCTTTTGAAAAACGCGGTGCTGGCGATCATATTGGAGAGCGCTGATGCAAAGCGTTAAGGAAGTTATCGTCGTCGAAGGGCGCTATGATAAAAACGCGCTGCGTCAGGTCGTCGACGCGGTCGTGATCGAGACCTCCGGCTTCGGGATCTTCAACGACGCGCAGAAGCAGAAGCTCCTGCGCAGAATGGCGGAGGCAAGGGGACTGATCGTGCTCACCGATCCGGACGGAGCCGGCTTCGTCATCCGGAACTTCATCAAATCCTGCGTTCCGCCCGAACGGCTCAAGCAGGCCTATGTGCCGGATATCCGCGGCAAGGAAAAAAGAAAAGCCAGGCCTTCCCGCGAGGGAAAGCTCGGCGTGGAGGGTATGCGCGCGGAGATCCTGACGGAGGCGCTTCGGCGCGCCGGAGCAACGTTTGAAGACGCGAAGAGCCCCCATACGGGGCAGATGATAACAAAGGCGGATCTGTACCGCCTGGGTCTGTCGGGACGCGAAAACAGCGCGAGAAAGCGCGCAGAGCTGATCCGCGAGCTGGACCTGCCCGAGCATTTGAGCGCGGATGCGCTGCTGGACGTGCTCAACGCCACGATGAGCCGCGAGGAATTCCTCAGCCGTGCCGATCCTCCAGAAGAGCCGACGCGATAAGGGCTATCATCAATAGCCCCTGCGGCGTTTCCGCAAGCGCCGAGGCAAGCATCGTTTTATCATAGCCGCCATTCGAAGAAACAAGCAGCATGAAGGCGCAGAGAAGCATCGCACAGCTGAGCTTGAGCGTACCCATGAATATGTACCAGGCCTCGTCGCACATGCGCGACATGCGTCGGATCGCTTTTTTGATCATACAATCACCCTTTTGATCGTATTTCGAACGGGACAAAAAAGCAAGAACGAAAAAAATCCATCTATGGCATAAATTGCCGCCTAATCGCCGGAACTGCTCCGGCAGAAAGGAGAGCGGGATTCTACGCCGACTTGCCGTGTCGATGTCGGGGTATCCTGCCCATTTTTATGATGAAACCTCTGAATATCCGGATCTGCGGCGCTGTTCTGGTACTTGCCGTTCTTCTCTCCTTGAGTGCCTGCGGAAAGACGCCGGCGGTAAGCACGGAAGCGGCGGCGCCCGGCGCGGCATCTTCGGAAGTGCCGGCGACAAAAGAAGAAACGACGCCGCAGGAGACGGAAAACGCTTCCGAAAGCGCCTTGTCCGGCCCGGAAGACCTGGAAGATGGAATGATCCTCTTCTACCGGCAGGAGGGCCTGAAGGAGAGGAGGGGAGAGCTGCTTTCCCTCGCCGACGCGGAAGCCGCCTGGTATGACGGCCTCTTCCCGCGCACGCATTATTACGAGTCGCTGTTTTCAAAAGAAGAGGAACAGCGCCTGCTCCGCCTGCTGGACTATTGTCTGGGAAACGGCTATCAGGGCTTTTCCCTGCCGGACGGCATCGTTTCGACGGACGGCTTTGACGTATGGCAGCGCTATGCTCTCCCGTTCATGTACCGTATCGAGGACGGATCGGTCCTGTGCCGGGAAGGGGAGAGCGCCGAGGGAGCCGGGCTCAGCTATACGACGGTCTGGTATTCGCTAAAAAAAGAGGGGGAGATGGATAAATTCTCCCTCGGACTGGAGGCCGTGCGGGAGCTTGCCGCCAACGCCCCGGAGGGCGCGGATGATTACGATCTGCTCGTGTGGGCGGCAAATTCGCTGGCGGATCGTATCGTCTACGGCGACCGTGACACCTACTACTTTACGGACGGTTACCAGCTATACGACGCGATGGTGAAGGGCGTCACCGTGTGCAGCGGTTACAGCGACGCCATGTATTATCTGTGCAATCTGCTCGGGGTCGACTGTCTCTGTGTGGAGGGGAACGCCATTTCCCTGAGCAGAGACGGCGGACTGGACGGCCACGCGTGGAATCTTGCCCGCATCGGGGAACAATACTATGTTTTCGATCTGACCGCTTATGATTCCATCGTAATGCAGCCGCTTCCGGTACCGATCTTTTTTGCGCTGTCCGAAAAGGCCATGTATTCGATGGGCGGCAACAGCCGGACCAATCATTATGCGGATGAGGAACTGATCCCCGCCTGCGAGAGCAGCTTCGATCCGGTCTCGGCCTGGAACGGCACGCCGGAAGGCGCCATGAGAAGCTTCCTCACGTTTTACGATCTGGCGCTCGCATCACCGGAGTACATGCTGACGGCCAATGATCTGGCTCCGGACGAATGGAGCCGTGCAGAAGCGGAAGACGGTTTCTTTATCCTCCCGGTCTCTTATGAAGGCTTCCTGGCCCGCGTACGGGAGTACATGAGCAAGGATTGCTTTGAGAGCTGTTTCGCTCTATTTTACCGCGAAATCGACGGCTCGCTTGCCGTCAGATATGCGACGAGCGAAGACGGCGTCGAACTCTACCAGCTGCTTCGCGTCATCGAGCAAGGGGACGGGAGCTTCTCGGCTGAACTGACAAGGGCAGACGGCTCCACGCTGACCGTGCCGTTTTCCGCGGAGGAAAGCGAAGGACGATACCGGATCACGGAAATCAGCCTCGGATGAACGCTGCTGCGGCGTTCCGGATCAGAGAAGATTTTGAAAAGAGAGCAATAAAAAAAGGAAGCCTTTCGACTTCCTTTCTTGATATGGCACCCACGAGAGGATTCGAACCTCCGACCCCTCGCTTAGGAGGCGAGTGCTCTATCCTGCTGAGCTACGTGGGCGTGTTTTTTGAAAAAGCTTGTTTATTCTAACGCAGATCAAGTCGGATGTCAACAGAGGAAGGGCCTGGATAATGCTGAAACTAAAGGGCATCAAAAAGGATTATATCACCGGCGATACCGTGGTCCACGCGCTCAAGGGGATCGATCTGAACTTCCGTGAGAGCGAATTCGTCGCGGTACTGGGTCATTCCGGCTGCGGTAAAACGACGCTGCTGAACATCATCGGCGGCCTTGACAAGTACAGTGAAGGCGACCTTGTCATCAACGGCAGATCAACGAAGGACTATACGGACGCCGACTGGGACGCCTATCGCAATCATTCGATCGGCTTTGTCTTTCAGTCCTACAATCTGATCCCGCATCAGAGCGTGCTCTCCAACGTGGAGCTGGCGCTGACGATCTCGGGCGTGGGCAAAGCCGAGCGCAGACGCCGCGCCGCGGAGGCGCTGGAAAAGGTCGGCCTCGGCGATCAGATCAACAAAAAGCCCAATCAGCTCTCCGGCGGACAGATGCAGCGCGTGGCCATCGCGCGCGCCCTGGTCAACGATCCCGATATCCTGCTGGCCGACGAGCCGACGGGCGCGCTGGATTCGGAGACCTCGGTGCAGATCATGGAGATCTTGAAGGAGATCTCTGCAAACAAGCTGATCATCATGGTTACGCACAACCCGGAGCTGGCCGAAAACTATGCCGGCCGGATCATCCGCATCAAGGACGGATTGATCATCGACGACAGCTCGCCCTTACAGGAAGAAGAGACCGAGACGGAAAAAACGCAGGGAAAACGCAAGCGCACGTCGATGAGCTTCCTGACCGCCTTGTCTCTGTCGCTGAACAATCTGATGACGAAAAAGACACGCACGGTGCTGACGGCCTTTGCGGGGAGCATCGGCATCATCGGCATCGCGCTGATCATGTCGCTTTCGAACGGCATCCAGAATTATATCGACAAGGTGCAGGCCGACACGCTTTCAAGCTATCCGATCACGATCCAGGCCGAGAGCGTCGACATGACCAACATGATGACCTCGCTGATGGGCATGCGCTCGCAGTCGGAAGGCGGCGCGCACGACCGCGACGCGGTCTATTCGAGCACTGTCATGTACGATATGATGAACTCCATGATCTCCGCTGACAAGCAGACGAACAACCTCAAGCCCTTCAAAGCCTATATTGAGGACGAAAACAGCGAGATCGCGCAGTATCTGAGCTCTGTGCAGTATTCCTACGATCTCGATATGAACCTCTTTGCCGAGGACGAAGAGGGGAACATCGCAAAGACCGACGTCGTACAGCTTCTGCAGACTGCGATGAGCAGCATGTACGGCGGCGATTACAGCTCGTTTTTCAACACCTACGGTTCGTATTATTCCGTCGTCAACATCTGGCAGGAGATGCTTCCGGGAGAGGACGGCGAGGCCATCAGTCCCTTCCTGAAAAAGCAGTATGACGTTCTTTACGGCAAATGGCCCGAGCGTTACGACGAGGCGGTGCTGATCGTCAATGAAAACAACGAGATCTCGGACCTCGTGCTGTACGCGCTCGGCCTGAAGGCGACGAGCTCGATCACCGAGGATATGCAGAGCTTCGTCTCGCAGGAGACGGTGGAGAGCAAGGTCGAGAGCTGGAGCTATGAGGAGATCTGCCGGACGAGCTTCCGATACATTTTCCCGGCGGATATGTTTCGCTATGACGAGGCGGAGGAGAAGTATATCGACCTCACCGCCGAGGAGCTTGGCCTGCGCACGCTCTACAACAACGGGCTGGAACTGAAGATCGTCGGCGTGATCCGCCAGAACGAGGACGCCGCCGCGGGCATGATGACCGGAGCGATCGGCTATACGCACGCCTTCATCGAGCATATCGCCGCCGAGGCCGAGCAGAAAGAGCTCGTCAAAAAACAGCTTGCCGATCAGGAGATCAACGTGCTCAACGGCCTGAAGTTTCTGGACACCGAGGACGAGGCGCTCACGAACGATCGCAAACAGCAGGCGGCGAGAGACTATGTCGCCGCGGCGGAGAGCTCGACCATCGCCGACCTGTACGTGCAGTACATGTGTCATCCGAGCGACGAGTATGTCAGGGAAATGGTCGACGAGCAGCTGGAGGGCACGACGCGGGAGGATATCGAAAAGCAGATCCTTGATCTATATCCCGAGTATGAATCCATGCTCGACCAGATGGACGACGACATGCTCTACGACTATATCCGCAAGATGGCGGGGGAGCAGGTGCGCGACCAGTATGCCGCCGAGATGGAAAAGCTCTACCGGGAACTGAGCGAGGAGGAGCTGATCGAGGACTTCGGCATGCTCGTGCTGGAGGACGAGGATTATCTCTGGATCTACAACAACGCCATGCCGCCCGTCTATTCGGAGATCAACTACAAGGAAACGCTCAAAAAGCTGGGCTATGTCGATCTGGAGACGCCCAGCGTCATCAACCTCTACGCCTCCTCCTTTGAGGACAAGGACAATATCGCCGAGGCGATCAAAAACTACAATGCAAGCGTTTCAAAGGACGACGAGATCACCTATACGGATATCGTCGCGCTGCTGATGAGCTCGATCACGACGATCATCAACGTGATCAGCTATGTGCTGATCGCCTTTGTGGCGATCTCGCTGGTCGTATCGTCGATCATGATCGGCATCATCACCTATATCAGCGTGCTCGAGCGCACGAAAGAGATCGGCATCCTGCGCGCGATCGGCGCGTCGAACCGCGACGTCTCGCATGTTTTCAACGCCGAGACGGTCATCATCGGCTTTACGGCCGGCGCGATCGGCATCCTCCTGACGGTCCTGATCAACATCCCGATCAATATGATCGTGCACGATCTGACGGGGATCATGTCGCTCAACTCCGCGCTGCCTCCGCTTGGGGGAGCCGCCCTTGTGCTCATCAGCGTGATCCTGACCTTCATCGCGGGGCTCATTCCCTCCGGGATCGCGGCGAGAAAGGATCCGGTCGAAGCCTTGAGAACGGAATAAAAATGAACAGAAAAGGGCAAGCCCGATGGGCTTGCCCTTTTTGCTTTACATGGCTTCTATCTCTTTTATGTTGTATTCGTTGCCGGTGAGAAGATAGGTGCGCTCGCTGCCGCAGTAGGGACAGATCTTTTTATACTTGAGCGTCGGATAGGTCTTCTGACAGTCCTCGCAGAAGGTGACGGCCTCGAGGTTTTCGATCTTCAGCTCGGAGTCCTTCATAAACTCGCTTTTTTCTTTGGCCCAGTTCCAGCAGTCGACGATGTATTCGGGAATGATGCCGCTCACCTCGCCGATCTCCAGCGTGACGCTGCCGACGACGTGCAGATCGTTTTCCCGACAGATCTTCTCGACCTCCTTGATCACATAAAAGACGGTTCCGAGTTCGTGCATCCCTTACCCTTTTTTCTTGATGATGCGGACCTGCTTGGCGGCATACTTGAGCATCGGGCCGACCTTGTCCTCGCAGCGGACCATCGTGGAGGCTTCGGGAACATCGCGGCGCAGGTGGATCGCGTCGAACATGCAGCGCGTGGTGCACAGGCCGCAGCCGATGCAGCGGTTGGGGTCGACGACGCTGACGCCGCAGCCCAGGCAGCGGCTGGCTTCGGCCTTGACCTGCTCCTCGGTGAAGGTCAGACGGTCATGCTCGAAGCTGCGGGCCTTGGCCGGGTCGTGCAGGATCGGCTGACGGGCGGGACGGTCGAAGCAGTCGACGTCGATCAGGAGGTTGTCCTTGTCCAGCTCGTAGAACTCGCGCAGGTTGCGGCTGAGCGTAAGGCTCTGGCCGTCGTTGACGAAGCGGTGCAGGGACTCGGCGCCTTCGCGGCCGGCCGCGATCGCGTCGATCGCGAACTTCGGGCCGGTGTAGACGTCGCCGCCGACGAAGATGTCTTCCTGCTCGGTTTGATAGGTGACGGGATCGGCGATGGCGTTGCCCTTCTTGCCGGTCTTGAGAGCGCCGATATCGAGCGCTCCCCAGTCGATGGACTGACCGACGGCGGCGAGCACGGAGTCGACCTCGATGGTCTCGAACTTGCCGGTGCCGACGGGGGCTCTGCGGCCCTTTTCATCGGGCTCGCCGAGCTCCATGAGCTCGACCTTGAGGGCCTTGACCTTGCCGTCCTCGCCGAGGATCTCGACGGGAGCGTTGAGGAAGCAGAACTTCACGCCCTCTTCTCTGGCTTCGGCGACCTCTTCCTTGTCGGCGGGCATCTCGTCCTCGCTGCGGCGGTAGATCACATAGGTCTCCGCGCCGAGGCG
>JBGUZD010000064.1:0-11060 GCA_045222695.1 Candidatus Limivicinus sp. | reverse complement strand
AAAAGAAACGACTGTCCTCAACACATCTGTTGGCGCAGATGCAGGACAGCCGAATCAAAACCTTTGTGATGACAGTTTAGCAGATTCTCTCGAAGAATACAATAGATATTTTCGCCAGCTGAACGATCCCTCATACTTGCCGACTGTATCTATGAGAGAGCTGTATGAAACCGCGTATGAGAGCAAGCCGCCGCTGATCGACGGTCTGCTCTTTCCCGGAACCTATCTTCTTGTCGGCGCGCCGAAGCTGGGAAAGAGTTTCCTGGTCGCACAGCTCGCCTACCATGTCAGTACCGGGACGCCGCTCTGGAATTACCCTGTGAGGAAAGGGACGGTTTTGTATCTGGCGCTGGAGGATGATAACCAGCGTCTGCAGAGCCGGCTGTATCAAATGTTCGATATGGAAATCGCGGATCAACTCTATTTTGCTACACGAGCGCGACAACTCGGGAAAGGATTGGACGAGCAGCTGGAGCGTTTTGTTCGCGAGCACCCGGATACCAGGCTCATTATCATCGACACCTTGCAAAAGGTTCGTGAGATCGGCGGCGAAGCGTACAGCTACGCCAGCGACTACGATATCATTACCCGGCTGAAAAGCTTTGCCGATTGCCACAGTTTATGCCTGATCCTGGTGCATCACACTCGCAAGCAAAAAGCGGACGATGTGTTCGATATGATCTCTGGCACAAATGGTTTGCTCGGTGCAGCAGATGGAGCATTTCTTCTGCAGAAACCCAAGCGCACCGCAAATGAGGCCACGCTGGACATCTCCGGCAGGGATCAGCAGGATCAAAGACTTCATCTTTTTCGGAACGAAGAAAAACTGTGCTGGGAGCTGGAGCGTTGTGAATCCGAGCTATGGAAAGCGCCGCCGGAAGCAATCCTGGATGCTGTCGCCGCGCTCGTAAATGCGGGAAAACTGGAATGGACCGGTAGCCCGACAGAGCTGGTCGAAGCGCTTGCAGTAGACATGAAAGCAAACGCGCTGACCATGAAACTGAATGTCAACACAGGGCGCTTGTATCGCGAGCACGGTATCCGCTACTGGAACAGCAGGACACACGATGGGCGAAAGATCGTTTTGCGGTATGAGCCGGAGAGCGCGTGACGATGTGTGACGGTCGTGACGATGTTTTCGGCAGCGGGTACGGTATCCAAAACACCGTCACCATCGACACGGATCGTCACAGGGAGCGGAGGAAAGGTCAAGGGGGCATACCTGCGGGTGGAGATTTCCACAAGGAAATACAACCCGAACCCCTTGAGCTTTTCTCACGGAAAACACTCGCGCAGCGGAGGGGAAAGAGAATGCTTTCCCCTTCTGCCCAACGGCGAGTGACGCGGCTCTTTATGCTTGCAAAATGAAAGCATTGTCATGATGGCCATGCTTTCAAATTGCAAGCACGGATCGACGGCGCGGATGCAGCGGCGATCCGGCGAAGGGGTGCAGGGGAAACTGGTGTTCCCCCTGTGCTCTCGGCAGAGCCCACGACACTTTGCAGCCCTATGGGGATGAAAGTGTCATAGTGGGTTACACACTTTGAAAAAGTCGTGTAACCGCGCCCTGCTCCACCGTCGTATGGAAAGGAAGTGAAAAACGTATGAATGATAAAAACTACAGTGTGGCTCGCGTTGAGCAGCACACGAAGGCGAGCATCGGAAAATCCGAGCGCCATATCGAGCGCAAGAACGAAAGCTACGAAAATATGAATGTCGATCTGTCCCGGACGCCCATGAATGTCCACTACCAAAGCTGCGGAGATCTGACCTACAACTCCCATCTGGATAAGCTGGTGGAAGAAGGCAGTATCTCTCTCCGGGGCTTGAAGAAGGATGCAAAGGTGTTCGATGAAATGATCTTTGATGTGAACACCGCCTATTTCGAGGAACGCGGCGGCTACGAATATGCCTGTCGGTTTTATGAAGAGGCGGTTCGCTTTGCTCAAAAGGAGTATGGCCCGGAGAACATTGTATCCGCCGTCATGCACGCTGATGAGCTGAACACAGCACTGACAGAGCAGTTAGGGCATCCGGTCTACCACTACCACATGCACGTTGTCGCACTGCCCGTGGTAGAAAAGGAAATCCTATGGTCGAAACGCTGTAAAGACCCGGAGCTGGTGGGAACAGTCAAAGAGGTTATCCATCAAATCAGCCACTCCAAGAAATGGGCTTCACCGAAGATCACGGACGAGAACGGTCACACGCAGATTATCAAATCCTACAGTCTGCTGCAAGACCGTTTTTTCGAGCATATGCGGGACGCAGGATTTGAGGACTTTGAGCGCGGAGAGCGCGGCAGCACAGTCCAGCACCTTTCGGTCACGGAGTTCAAGGTCAAGAAGGAGACAGAACGGCTGGATAACCTGGAAACTACCGTCGCATTCATGGAGAACAGTATCAGTTTTCTCGAAGGGCAGACAGAGGAAGCCCAAAAGAAAGCCGACAGAGCGCAGGCGCGGGTGGACAAGCTCGTCCCCAAGATGGAGCGGATCGAAGACCTGGCCCGCAAATACACCAACGATGCGGATCAGGTGCTTCCTCCGCCGGATGTGCTGGAATCCGCCAAGTCGTACCGGGAGAAGAAGGCTATGCCCTTGTACCGGAAGATCATCGGTTTGCTGCGGAATCTATTCGACAAGTATCTGACGCTGAAGCATGATTATGAAGATCTGCAGCGCAAATACGAACGGGAGATTGACAGCGGAAATCAAATGAAGAAGACGATCAAGAAGCTCAATGAGGAAAAGGACAGCCAATCCGGGATTGTTGCCAAGTTCTATGCACTGTGCCGCGGCTTCGGAGAGGAGTATATCGAATCCCAGGCCAGGGGTGTTCTGGAACGGGAGGCAATGGAACGACAGCAGAAAAAGCTCGCCCGCAAGCGGCATGACCGGGATGCAAGGTAAAGGGCGGTCTTTTTTGACCTGCCATAGCATGACCAAATGGTGTTTTTCATCCAGCCGGCCAAAGCGTCTTGACCTGCAGTTTTTGACAATTATCCGATAGGAGAGCTCGAATCGAACAGAGCTTCATTTCGAGCGCTCCCAATCAATAACAGGACGATTTTCCCAGCTCTTGAGCTGAGGAAGAGAGAAGAAAAAACATGGAATAACCGGATTCAGGAACTGATCGAGGAGAAGGATTCCCTATCCTATAAGGTCACAGCGGCGGGGAGAAATCCCCACCGCTGTTCTTGTGCTGTGGTCATTTACGGGCGAGCTTCCGGAAAAGATGCGTATAGCCTGCCTTGAGAAGTCGGGACTTACTGCCCGGAGTGCACCTGTTCGATCGTCCCGCCGCCGAGGACGAGCTCGCCGTCGTAGAGCACGACGGCCTGCCCGGGCGTGATCGCACGCTGCGGCTCATCAAAAACAAGCCTCACGCGCGAGCCTGCAAGCGGACAGACGGTGGCCTGGTCTTCGCGCTGGCGATACCGCGTCCTTGCCGTCACACGGATCGGATGTTCCGGCTCCGGGATCGAGAGCCAGTTGAAATCTGAGGCGATCAGCTCGCGGCTGTAGAGCGCGCTCTCCGGTCCGACGGTCACAGTGTGTTTTTCCATATCCTTGGTCACGACATAGAGCGGCTGCTCCGCCGCAACGCCGAGGCCGCGACGCTGCCCGATCGTGTAGCGGACCGCGCCGTGATGACGCCCGACCACGCGGCCTTCCAGATCGAGGATCTCACCATCCGGATCATAGTGACCGGTCCAGTGCTCAAGGAAGGCACCGTAATCCCCGTCAGGAATAAAGCAGATGTCCTGACTTTCATGCTTGGACGCGGTCACGAGACCGGCCTTTTCCGCGATCGCGCGAGCGTCCGTCTTGCTCAGCTCTCCCAGCGGGAAACGCAGGTGATCCAGCTGCTTCTGAGAGAGCATATAGAGGACGTAGCTTTGATCCTTGCTCCCGTCCAGCGCCTTGCGAAGCTGCCAGCGCCCGGTACCCCGATCCTGTGCGATCCGGGCGTAATGGCCGGTCACGAGGCAGTCAAAGCCTTTTTCCAGAGCCAGCGAAAGCAGCAGATCGAATTTCAGGCAGCGATTGCAGACGATGCATGGATTCGGCGTCCGTCCGATTTCATACTCCCGGATAAAGTTTTGAATGACTGTTTTTTCAAACTCTTTGGTACAGCAGAGAGACTCAAACGGGATGCCCAGCTGCCAGCATACATAAGCGGCGTCCTCCTCATCCGCGTCGCTGCAGCAGCTTTTCTGTGAGGTGCGCTCCATATCCGCCGCGCGGTACAGCCGCATGGTAACGCCTGTGCAGTCATACCCCGCCTGCTGCATCAAAAGCGCGGCGACCGAACTGTCCACCCCCCCGCTCATGGCAATCATCGCACGCATCCGATCGCCCTCCTCTCGCCCGATTTAACCAATTGACTTAATAGGTTGGATTGGTTATACTATACACGACCCGGCCATGTCAAGGAAAAACAGGTGTAAGACCGCTTGCAGATATACAAAACACGGAGGAACAATCCCATGTCCGAAGCCTTGAACATCATTCAGGACCCGACCCTGACCTATCATCAGGAGCTGCTTGCCCTGGCCCGCCTCGGCGAGAGCACCGACGACTCCCTGCGCTATTCCGACGCCTATTACGAGGCCAAGGCGAAGGGCACGCTCTGCGATCTCAACGAGGGCGTGATGCCCTATCGCCCGCGCTACATCTGCCCGGACTACGCGCTGCTCTTCGAGAAGGGCTGCAAGTTTCTCGATCTCGAGCCGCCGAAGGATCTGCTCGAGGCCGTGAACGCGCTGGAGATCTTCTACTGCCACGTCCCCTCCATCACCTCCTTCCCCGTTTACCTGGGCGATTTGGACAAGCTGCTCGAGCCCTTCGTCCTCCGCGAGGACCGCGCCTTCGCCAAGAAGGTGCTGGGCCTGTTCCTGCGCAACATCGACCGCGTGCAGACCGACTCCTTCGTGCACGCGGATATCGGCCCGGAGGACAGCCTCACCGGACGGCTGCTGCTGGAGCTGACCGAGGAGATGCAGCTGGCCATCCCCAACCTGACGCTGCGCTACGACCCGGAGCGGACGAGCGACGATTTCGCGCTCGCGTGCGTGAAGTGCATGCTCAAGACGGCCAAGCCCTCCTTTGCCAACCACCGCATGTTCTCCTCCGAGTGGGGCGAGAACTACGCCATCGCCTCCTGCTACAACGGCCTCTCGATCGGCGGGGGCGGCTTCACGCTGCCGCGCCTGCGCCTGTACGAGTGCGCACTCGACGCCAGGAGCCCGGAGGACTTCCTCGCGCGCGAGCTGCCGCGGCACATCGACCTGCAGCTTGAGTACATGGACAAGCGCGTGAAGTTCATCGTCGAGCAGTCGAGCTTTTTCAAGACCAACTTCCTCGTGACCGAGGGCTTTGTCAGGCAGGAGAACTTCACCGGCATGTTCGGCGTGGTCGGACTGGCCGAGTGCTGCAACTATCTGCTGGGTATCACGGACAAGAAAAAGGGCTTCGGCATGAACGCCGAGGCCAACGCCCTCGGCGTGAAGATCATGGACGCCATCGACGCGCGCGTCAAGGCGCACGAGGCCCCCTACTGCGACGCTTACGGCCACCGCTACCGCCTGCACGCGCAGGTCGGCATCGACAGCGACGGCATGGACGACTCGCCCGGCACCCGCATCCCGATCGGCGTGGAGCCGACGATGCTTGAGCAGCTCGAGGTCAACGAGAAGTTCCACCCCTATTTCCCCACCGGCACGGGCGACATCTTCAAATTTGAAGAGACCTGGCTCAAGACCCCCGAGGCGGTCCTCGCGATCATCAAGGGCTCGCTCTCGAACGGCCTGCGCTATTTCTCCGGCTATCTCGAGAACAACGACGTCGTGCGCGTCACGGGCTATCTCGTCAAAAAAAGCGAGATCGAGAAGCTGCGCTTAAAGAAGCAGTCGCTCAATAACGTCACGGTCTTCGGCATGGGCGCGCAGGACGGCGGCCACGCGCTCGACCGCAGGGTGCAGCAGCATGATGAAAGCGCCGGTCAATAAGATCATCCCCTTTTCGAATGTAGACGGGCCGGGCAACAGGACCGCGATCTTCTTTCAGGGTTGCCCTTTCAACTGCCTGTTCTGCCACAATCCCGAGACCATCCATCTCTGCCGCAGCTGCGGGCTGTGCGTGGAGAAATGTCCCGCCGGGGCGCTGGGCTTTGATGAAAGGGGACAGGTCGTCTGGGACAGCGCGAAATGCGTCCAATGCGACAGCTGCATCAAGATTTGCCCGCACGACGCCTCGCCGAGGATCCGCTGGATGACGGTGGAAGATCTGCTCGGGGAAGTCCGCCGCGCCGCGCCCTATATCGAGGGGATCACCACCTCGGGCGGGGAATGCACGCTGCACAACGAGTTCCTCATTGCGCTCTTCACCGAGGTGCGCAAGCTCGGCAAGAGCTGCCTGGTCGACTCCAACGGATCGTTCGATTTCGAGCGCGACCCCCGCGTGCTGACGGTTTCAGAGGGTGTGATGCTCGACGTCAAGGCTGTAGAGAAAGCGTGGAGCGAGAAACTGATCTCCCATCCGCGGGAGATCGTGCTCAAAAATCTCGATTATCTGCTCTCTGTCGGGAAGCTCTATGAGGTGCGGACGGTCATCTTCCCGGGCCGTGACCGGGAGAACGAGGAAACCGTTCGCTATGTGGCGGAGCACATCCGTGACAACTGCTTTTACAAAATCATCCGCTACCGTCCCTATGGTGTGCGGGAGAAGTATCAGAAGCTGCTCGGCGAGTTCGAGACCGAAGCCGGGTACGCCGAGCGCTTTGCGCTGCTCGCCCGCGGCCTTGGCGCGAAAAAGGCGTATGTTGTATAGACAAGGAAGCGATATCATGACGATACAGGAAGATTTCACCCGCGTGCTTCGGGAGACCGGGGCCGGACGCGCCTCGGAGATCACAAAAGAAATAGACGGGGAGCGCTATGTCCGGCGCTTTATCCCGGAGGACAGGCTGATCATTCTGGGCGCCGGGCACATCGCGCTTCCTCTGTGCAGGATGTCCGCCATGCTCGATTTCGCCGTTACCGTTGTGGACGACCGTCCGAGCTTCGCCAACCGGGGCAGATTTCCGGACGCCGCGCAGGTGGTCTGCGACAGCTTTGCCAAAGCGATCGGAGACCTGAAGATCCGGCCGACGGATTATATCTGCGTGATCACGCGCGGACACCGCTGGGACGGCGAATGCCTACGGCAGATCCTGCAGGGCGAATACCCTTCCTATCTGGGGATGATTGGCTCGCGCCGGCGCGTGACAGGGCTCCTGGGCCTTCTGCGCGAGGAGGGCTACGACTCCGAAAAACTCGCCGCCATCCACACGCCGATCGGTCTGAAGATCGGTGCGGAGACACCTGCCGAGATCGCCGTCTCCATCTGCGCCGAACTGGTGCAGCACCGGAGAAGCCATCCTGCGGAAGAGGACGAGGCCGTGCTGGAGCGGACGGATACGAACTTTGAGCTTCTTCGCTTCCTTGCCGGCGGCCAGGGCCCCGCGGCGCTGATGACCGTGATCTCCACGAGGGGGTCGACGCCGGTGGAATCCGGCGCCATCATGGTCATGGACAGCCTCGGAAAAACGATCGGGACCATCGGAGGCGGCTGCGGAGAGGCGGAAGTCATGACCGCGGCGCGCCGTCTGATCGGCACCGGGCAGGCAAAAACCGTCGAGGTGGACATGACCAACGACATTGCCGAAGAAGAAGGCATGGTCTGTGGCGGGAAGATGCGGGTCCTCGTCGAGGATATCGGAAGCTGACAAGCGAACAGAGACAGAGAAGGCGTCCGCCGCGGGGCAGACGCCTTCTTTTTTTCCTATCCCGGCTTTATCCGGTTTTCCGGAGACCGCTCTCCGGTCAGCCGTTTTCTTCGACCGCCACGAGGTCTCCCGCTCTGGCAACGCCCTCCTGAAGGACGATAACGAAGATTCCCTCGCGCGGCATGACGCAGTCTCCCGCCTGCCTGCGGATCGCACAGTCGGCGTGGCATTCCTTGCCGATCTGCGTCACCTCGCACAGGGCTGTGCCGACGCGCAGCTTCGTCCCGACCGGAAGCCTGTACAGCTCGATCCCCTCGCACAGGATGTTCTCCGCGAAGGCGCCCGGAAACAGCGGGATGCTGATTTTCTCCTGAAGACGGTCCACGCTTTCCTGGCCGAGCAGGCTGACCTGGCGGTGCCAGTTTCCGGCGTGGGCATCCCCGTCGATTCCGTGTTCCGGCCGGAGATGCACGCTCTCGACCGGATGCTTCTGCTGCCCCTTCTTTTCACTGATGCAGACGGCCTTTATCGTTGCGGTCTGGGTACTCATAAGCAGCGCCTCCAAAACATATCCTTTTACTATGTTATACATCATTTACTCCGGTTCCGTCAATCTTTTTGCCTCTGTCCTTTTGTCATTCCGGGCGCAAATATCTATTGACAATAAACAGAATTCCGGTAGAATGATATCAACCTACTATTTTGATGGGTGATAACGTGGAGACGAGAAGACCTTCCCTGAGATACCCCGATATGCTCCGTCTGGTCGCTCACGCGGCGGAATGCTTTCCGCGCAAAGAATTCTTTCTGTGCGCGGACGAAAAGATGCCGTCCGTAACGGGGGCGGAACTGTACGGACTGTGCCGCAGGGCGGAGGCCGTGCTGAACGGGTTCGGGGAAAAACAGCATATCGCCCTTCTGGGGCCGTCCAGCGCGGCATGGCTGACGGCCTTTTTTGCCATTCTCGCTTCCGGGCAGACAGCCGTCCCGCTGCATGACAGCATGCAGCTTCAGGAGCTGGAAGAATGCCTGCGGCTCGCCGGGTGCGGCCTGCTGATCTGCGACGGGCGCCGCTCCGACGCCGCTTCCGCGCTTGGGCGCGCCCTTCCCGGCCTGAAGATTCTGGACCTGCACGCGTTCATCGGGCAGCTGCGGGAAGAAGAGCGCGAATCTCTCCCGGAACTCGAACCGGATTCCGTCGGCGCCATGTATTTCACTTCCGGGACGACAGGAAAGCCCCGCTGCGTGATGCTCACGCACCGGAACATGGGCGCGGAGGTCAGCGCCACGACCGAGATCCTCCCCCTTTCGGAAACGGATGTGGGGCTTTCCCTCCTTCCGCTGAGCCACACCTTTGAAATGATGACGTATATCGCCGGGGCGCTTCACTGCGGCGGAACGCTGTACCTGAACGAGAGCGTGCGCACGGTCAAGAAGAACCTCCGGGAAAAGCGTCCCACCGTTCTCGTGACGGTTCCCCTGATTCTGCAGACGCTGCACAAGGAGATCGTGAACACCGCCAGGAAGCAGGGCCGGCTGGAGGAACTGCAGAAGGCGGTCCGCCTGAGCGGCACGCTGCAGAAAATCGGGATCGACATCAGCGAACGCCTCTTCCGGGAACTGCGGGAACTTCTCGGCGGGCAGCTTCACACGGTCATCTGCGGCGGCGCTGCGCTAGACACGGAGCTGATCCGCTTCTTCCGGGCGCTTGGCGTCGAGGTCCTGCAGGGCTACGGGATCACGGAGTGTTCGCCCGTCGTTTCCGTGAACCGGCACGGCAGAAACGTCATCGGTTCCGTAGGGCCCTGCCTGCCGTGCTGCGAAGTAAAGCTTGATGGCCGTGAGATCTGCGTCCGCGGCGACAGCGTTTCGCCGGGCTATTTCAACGACCCGGAAGCGACGGCCAAAAGCTTCCGGGACGGCTGGTTCCACACAGGCGACCTCGGACGGCTGGACGGGAATGGAAACCTGTTCTTCGAGGGCCGGATCAAAAACCTGATCATTCTTTCCAACGGGGAAAACGTCTCTCCGGAGGAACTGGAGGAAAAGCTCTATCAGACGGAAGGCATCCTCGACGCCGTCGTCTATGAAAAAAACGGCCGGATCACGGCGGAACTGTTTACGGACCGGACGGTGATTCCCAACCTGGCCGCCGCCTGGAAGGCCGTCAGCCCGATCAACCGCACCCTGGCCTCCTTCAAGCAGATCAGCGACATCGTGCTGAGGGAGACGGAATTCGAAAAAACAGCAACGAGGAAAATCAAACGGTACAAGCTGGAAAGGAGCTAAGCGATGGAAGAGAAAATCAGGGAAATCCTCTCCGAGGTTTCCGGCGTCCCGGCCGCGGAACTGACCGGGGAGACACGGCTGGCAGGCGATCTGGGCATGAGCTCCTTCGATCTCGCCGACACGGTCGTCAGCGTGGAGGAAACCTACGGCGTAAAGATCCCCGACGCGCGCTTCGCAGAACTGGAAACGGTGGCGGACATCATCCGCATCCTCAGGGAGGAGAACGCGCTATGAATCTGACCGGACTTCCTGTCCTTGACCCCTCGCTGGTCAAATCGGACCACGGCTTTGTATTCGACGCGCACAACCACGACCGGAAACAGCTGATCACCCGGTACCGCGGAACCGTTGTCGAGCGGACGGAGCAGGGTTTTGCCGTCACCGGCTGGCAGAAGAGCATCTATCACTTCGGAGGCCTCAACCGCGAGGTCCCGATCCTGGTATCCATGGAACTGGATGAGACGGGACTCATCCGCACTCTGAAAATCGACGAACGAAGCAGGGGCAGCCAGGGCCGGAGATGCGACTTCTCCTGTCTGGAGAAACTCTGCGGCGAGAAGCTGACCGGGACTCCGCTCGCGGAGCTCGGCTCCCGCGTCTCTTCCGCTCCGGACGTCAAGTGCCTGCACCTCTTTGAGATCCTCAGCGCCTGCTCCTCCTTTTTCGCCGTGCTTCAGGCACAGGGCAGAACCGACGGGAGCGAGCAGGAATACATCTCGGTCCTCCCGGACGGAAACGGCCTGCGCTCGGATTCCGCGCACGAGATTCTCGGGAAGACGGACGAAACGAAGATCTGTCTGGAGCACCGTACGGCGCCCCGGCTCAACGGTGAAAACCTGGCCGAAAGCCTCGACGCTGCGGTGACCGTACAGTATAATGGGAAGGAGACTCTCACAGAGGAACTCCATGCCTCTGATTTTGAGAGCGTCTACGCGCAGCTCAACCGGCTGTTCTCCAAGTGCCATCACCGGGAAAAGGCCTTCTTCGGTTTGAAGGGCCGC
>JBGUZD010000063.1:0-2217 GCA_045222695.1 Candidatus Limivicinus sp. | reverse complement strand
CTGCGCGCGCTTGCTATGGCGGCAAAACTCTGTTTTTGTTCAGGCAAAATAGAAAAAACCGGGAATACTTGATGTATTTCCGGTTTTTTCTATAAAGCATGGGCGGAAAAGTGCCGCTCAAAACCTGTCGTCTCCCTATGTGAGCGCGCCTAAGGATGGCGCTTTTCTTTTTCCCGCTCTTGTGATGCGGCGCGGGAAATGGTATGATGGCATCAGAAAGTTTTTGATCGGAAAGGGGGAAAAAGCGTGGAAAACGTCTTTTCCCGCGTCTCCTTCCGCGGCAGCTTCCGCAGTTATCAGCAGGAGGTCCTCGACGGGGCCGATCAGTACCTCGCGGACGGGCGGATCCATATCGTGGCCGCGCCGGGCAGCGGCAAGACCGTTCTGGGCCTTGAACTCATCCGCCGCACGGGCGCGCCGACGCTGATCCTCTCCCCCACCGTCACCGTGCGGCGGCAATGGGGCGAGCGTTTCCGCGAGCTGTTCCTGCCGGAGGGCGAGCGCGTGGAGGAGTATTTCTCCGAAACGCTCGATAAGAAAGCCCCGGTCTGCTCGATCACCTATCAGGCGCTGCACATGGCCTCGAAGCCGGACGCGGACGGTGCGCCGCAGTGGGCAAAGGCCGTGCGCGAAATGGGG
Source organism: Candidatus Limivicinus sp. (assembly GCA_045222695.1). GTDB lineage: Bacteria > Bacillota > Clostridia > Oscillospirales > Oscillospiraceae > Limivicinus. The sequence continues at coordinate 1,578 of JBGUZD010000063.1, read as the reverse complement.
ATCGGCACGATCTGTCTCGACGAGGCGCACCATCTGCGCAGCGAGTGGCAGAAATCGCTCGAAGCGCTTTTGGACACGCTTGAAGGCAAGGTCACCGTCATCGCACTGACCGCGACGCCGCCCTACGACAGCAGCGCGGCCGAGTGGGAGCGCTATATCCGCGTGTGCGGTCCCATCGATGCGGAGATCTTCGTGCCCGAGCTGGTGGCGCAGAAGACGCTGTGCCCGCACCAGGATTATATCTGTTTCAACTACCCCAGCACGGACGAGAGCGAGATGCTCGCCCAGTATGAGGCGCGCGCCGAGGCCGCCGCCGCGCAGATCCGCGCGGATGGTATCCTCACGGAAATGCTGCGGGCTGCCTTCGGACCGGATCCGGAGGCGCGGCGCGAAAAGCTGCTGGAATACGCCGACGATCTTGCCGCGATGCTCTCCCTTTCCGAGGCGCTCGGAACAACGCCCGAGAAGGAATGGGTGCGTCTGCTGCTGCCCTCGGGCCGTCTGCCGCTCTGCGGAGAGGAGGAGGCCGAGCGCGCGCTGCGCTTTGCGATGAGCGCCGAGGAGCTCTTCGGGACGGAGCTCTGCGCCCGGATGCACGCGATCCTGAACGCGCACGGGCTGATCGAGGGCGGGAAGCTCTATCTGAGCGCAAGCCCCAAGCTGCAGAAAAAGATGCTCTCCTCGCTCGGCAAGCTCGAGAGTATCCCGAAGATCGTCGAAAGCGAGATCGCGGGCTGCGGGCGCGGGCTGCGCATGCTGATCCTGACAGACCATATCCGTGGGAACCTTCTCTCCCTCGTCGGCAGCGCCGAGCCGCTCAACGTCATGGGCGCGGTCACGGTCTTCGAGGCGGTGCGGCGCGTCTGCCCTTATGAGACGCGTCTTGCGCTGCTGACGGGGACGCTGGTCATCGTGCCGAACGCGATCCTGGGCGAGCTGCTCGCCGAGGCGGACGCGCGTAGCTTTACCTGCACGGTCACGCCGCTCGGCGAGACCTGGTACAGCGTGCTCAGCTGCGCCGGCGTCAGCCGCGACGCCGTTCTGCTGCTGACGGAGGCTTTCGAAAAAGGTCTTGTCAACATCCTTGTCGGAACAAAGGCCCTGCTCGGCGAGGGCTGGGACTCTCCCTGCGTGAACACGCTGATCCTCGCGAGCTTCGTCGGGAGCTTTATCAGCTCCAACCAGATGCGCGGCCGCGCGATCCGCATCGACAAGCGCGACCCGCACAAGGCGGCGAACATCTGGCATCTTGTGACGGTGCTGCCGCCCGAGCGGCGGCTCTCCTTCCTCTCCCCCGCGGCGGAGGAGGTGCAGGGCGGCGAGGACCTTGCGCTGCTGCGCCGCCGCTTCGATTGCTTCATGGCGCCGTCCTATGACGGAGAGCGCATCGAGAGCGGTCTCGAGCGCGTGGACATCGTGAAGCCGCCGTACACGCGCGAGCGCGTGGCGGAGATCAACAGCGAAATGCTCGCACGCGCCGCGGACCGACGCGGCATGGCAGAGACCTGGGAAAAAGCCCTGATGAAGCGGCCGGGAAGCCGCGTACGCGAGGGCGTCCGGGCGGACAAGGCGATCCGG
>JBGUZD010000062.1:0-5067 GCA_045222695.1 Candidatus Limivicinus sp. | reverse complement strand
GGCAAAGGCGGCCAGCTTGCCGTGTCCGCCGGAGAAGGCGTTGAAGTCCTCGGCTACCCGGCCCCAGATCTGATCGCCGTTCTCCTCCAGTTCCGCCTCGCCCTCCTGATCGTCATAGGCGTACATGATGCCGAAGTTGGCGACGACCTCTTCCTTTGCCACAAGACCGGTGACGGTCGCGGCGGTGGGCTTCCAGTCGCCGAAGCCCAGGGGCTTGAAGACGACGGAGACGGGCTGGGCCACGCGGGCCAGGATGGAGTCGTCCATCGGCTCGACCTCGTCCTCGGGGACGCCCATGCGTTCGGCCACAACGGCAACGTACTCGTCGGTGACAAGCGTGTCGTCCTCGTAGAGCTCGTCGACCATGCCGAAGCGGCCGTTCACGGAGCCGAAGCTCGTGAGGAACCAGATCACGATGGAGGAAACGACGATCACGGTCCCGGCGCGCTTGATGAAGGACCAGCCGCGCTCCCAGGTGCCGCGCAGGACGTTGCCCCAGGCGGGCAGGTGGTAGGCGGGCAGCTCCATGACGAAGGGAGCCGGGTCGCCGGCAAACATCTTGGTCTTCTTGAGCATGACGCCGGAAATGACGATGGCAGCCACGCCGATGAAATACGCGGAGGTGGCGACCCAGGTGCTGCCGCCGAAGAGCGCGCCCGCGATCAGACCGATGATCGGCATCTTCGCGCCGCAGGGCATGAAGGTCGTGGTCATGATCGTCATGCGGCGGTCACGCTCGTTTTCAATGGTACGGGAGGCCATGACGCCCGGGATGCCGCAGCCGGTGCCGACGAGCATCGGGATGAAGCTCTTGCCGCTCAGGCCGAAGCGGCGGAAGATACGGTCCATGATGAAGGCGATACGGGCCATGTAGCCGCAGTCCTCAAGCAGGCACAGCATCAGGAAGAGGACGAGCATCTGAGGCACGAAGCCGAGCACCGCGCCGACGCCCGCGAGGATACCGTCGGAGATCAGGCCGACCAGCCAGGGAGCGGCGCCCCAGCCCTCGAGGATCGCGCGGGAGCCGTCGGTCAGCCACGCGCCGCCGAGCACGTCGTTGGTCCAGTCGGTGAGGAAGGTGCCGATGGCAATACCGCCGTCTGCAATGGAAGAGCCCATGGACAGGGCATAGACCAGCCACATGACCAGCACGAAGATTGGCAGGGCGAGGATGCGGTTGGTCACGACCTTGTCGATCTTGTCGGAGGTCGAGAGCTGGCCCTTGCCCTTCTTCTTGTAAATGCCCTTGAGCATGTTGCCTATGTATACGTAGCGCTCGTTGGTGATGATGCTCTCGGCGTCGTCGTCCAGCTCTTTTTCGGCCGCGGCGATATCCTGCTCGATGTGCGCGCGCACAGCGGCGGGGATGTTGAGCTGCTCGAGCACTTTCTCGTCGCGCTCGAAGACCTTGATGGCGTACCAGCGCTGCTGCTCCTCGGGCAGATCGTGGACGGTGACTTCTTCGATATGGGCCAGCGCATGCTCGACCGGGCCGGAGAAGCTGTGCTGCGGGACGGTTTTCCCGTGCTTCGCGGCCTCGATCGCGGCCCTGGCCGCGTCGTCCACGCCGTCGCCCTTGAGGGCGGAGATCTCAACGACCGGGCAGCCGAGCTGGCGGGAAAGCTCCTTGACGTTGACGACGTCGCCGGCCTTCTTCACCAGGTCCATCATGTTCAGCGCGATGACCACGGGGATGCCGAGCTCGGTGAGCTGGGTGGTCAGGTACAGGTTGCGCTCGAGGTTCGTGGCGTCCACGATGTTCAAAATGGCGTCCGGCTTTTCCTCAATGAGGTAATTCCGGGCCACGACCTCCTCCAGCGTATACGGGGAGAGCGAGTAGATGCCGGGCAGGTCGGTCAGGATGACCTCCTTGTCGACGATGAGCTTGCCTTCCTTCTTCTCCACCGTGACGCCGGGCCAGTTGCCGACGAACTGATTCGAGCCGGTCAGCTTGTTGAACAGGGTCGTCTTGCCGCTGTTCGGGTTGCCCGCCAGGGCGATGCGCAGTTGTTTATCCATCTTGCGCCTCCTTATTCCACTTCGATCATCTCGGCGTCCGCCTTGCGGATCGAGAGCTCGTAGTTTCTCACGTTGACCTCAACGGGATCGCCGAGCGGGGCGAGTTTGCGGACATAGACCTCCACGCCTTTGGTGATGCCCATGTCCATGATGCGGCGCTTGACCGCGCCCTCGCCGTGCAGCTTCACGACCTTGACGGTCTCGCCGACTTTCACGTCTCTGAGTGTTTTCATCCTCATTTCTCCTTTATCTTCATTTTGATCAAACCATGATCTTCTGCGCCATCTCTTTGCTGATGGCTACGCGGGATTCCTTGATCTTCACGATCAGATTGCCGCCGATGGTGTTCATCACCGTGACGGCTCCGCCCACCGTGAAGCCCATGTCCTCCAGGTGCTTTTTCATTTCGGGGCTTCCCCCGACCCGCTTGATGACAGCCTCCTCGCCGGTGTCCGCCAATATCAGGGGCATCATCGCATACCCTCCTCTCTCTTAAGCCGCGGACCGATGTTAAATACATCTAACCGGCGGCTCCAAAAAAGCGGTTAAGCTTTCTTAACCTGAGCGTAGTTTAGCACCTTTAATCTATGTTGTCAATGACTAACTCATGTTTATTTCTTTTTCTTGCTTTTTCCCTGCGTTAGTGGTATCTTATAAAAAGCCGAATGAAACGCAGACGAGGAAGGTCTGCTTTTTGAAATTTCAGTACAGGATTGGGTGATGAAATGAACATTCATAAATCTGCGGAAGATTATCTCGAAGCGATGCTCATGCTCAAGGAAGAGCGGGGCTACGTCCGTTCCATCGACGTGGCGGAAAAGCTGGGCGTGACCAAGCCCAGCGTCAGCTATGCCACCAAGCGCCTGCGGGAGAGCGGGTATATCACCTTCGACCAGGCCGGGATGATCGTGCTGCTCGAGCCGGGACTGGAGATCGCCGAGCGCATGTATGAGCGCCACAAGCTTTTGACCGAGCTTCTGATCGGTCTGGGCGTCAGCGCGGAGACCGCGCGCGAGGACGCCTGCAAGATCGAGCACGACCTGAGCGTGGAGAGCTTCGACGCCATTCGCGCTCACGCGATAGCCCATCGCTGAATACCGCCGAAAAACAGAAAACGACCTCCGATCCGCATTCGGCGCAGATCGGAGGTCGTTTTGTTTTTATTTACCTCACCAATGTGATAAGCCAGCCGACGAGCGCCGCCGGGATCAGCGCAAACACAACGCCGGGGAAGAGCATCCCCTTCGCGTGAAACCATTTCTGGTGATAGGCTCTGTCCATGTGCTCGGTCCCTTCCAGCCGGAACATCGGCAGGTTGGCGAAGAGCACCCAGTCCAGAAAGCAGGTGTCGTACACGCCGATCCAGGCCATCAGACCGAAGGCGAGCCAGAAGCCCTTTCGGAACGTGTCCGCTCCCGCGACCAGCGCGCAGACGAAGAGGATGCCGGTGAAGATCAGGACGCCGAGCGATTTCGTCAGAAAGACGTTTTTCGAGCGGTAGCTCACGTCCAGCCGCTCATGCGTCTTGAAATATTCCTCCTGAATGTCCGGGGGATAGTTGTGGATGCTCGCCGCGCTGTACTTCCTATCGCCGCGGAAATACGCGAAAAGGATCGCCGTGAAGAGGCCCGCGAAAACGAGAGCCTCGATTAGAATGACCCACAGGTTCATTGTTCTTCCTCCTGCTGATAAATCCTTTATGATGCCGAATGGACCGGGGACGGGCGAGCAGGGGAGAACGGGACAAAGCCCCGCTCCTCGGGCCGCCCCGATTCGGAGCGGCTGAATTCATGCTTTTCCCTCACTTGACACAGCGGAAAATGCCCTCGGCGCGCACGGAATGCACCTCGACCTCCGAATACAGCTCATGCAGCCGTGAGCCGAGACTCCCGATCGTCTCGAAGGGCGGGGTGAAGAAGCCCTTGGGGACGTACATGTGCCTGACGAAGAAGTCGGTGCGCGCAAAGCGCCCGGCGATATAGAAGCAGCCGCAGAACACGCCGCCCTTTTTGAGGACGCGGACTGTCTCGCGATACGCCGCGTCTTTGTCGGGAAAGGCGTGAAAGCCGTTGAGCGAGAGGACGAGATCGAAGCTCTCATCCTCAAAGGGCAGCGCGCCCACGTCGCCCTGCACAAAGGCGACGTTGGACAGACCCAAGGCGGAGGCGCGTTTTTTCGCTTTGGCCATCATGTCCGCGGAGCAGTCGAGACAGGTGACGTCGGCCCTCGGCAGCGAGGCGTAGAACGGCATGGTCAGCACGCCCGTGCCCACCGGCACCTCGAGCAGCCGCCCGGAAAAACCGGGCGGGACCGGCGCGAGCGCATCCTCGATCCATTTAGCCGAGAGCTCGCCGTCCAGTCCCCAGATCAGGCCGTCCATCAGCTTGCCGAGGAGCGTGGAACGGGTGATGATCCCGTCGTATATGTTCGCCATCCCGCCGAGCTCCTTATAGGATCGCCGGATCTCCTCATGACGCGTCATGTTCATGCCTCCTTGAAAACGATCCTTACGATCTTCATGTTCACCATGCTGTCGCAGAAGCGGATCATCAGCTTGTGGAACAGCCCCACGTCCCTGTAAATATCCCGGTAGCCGCGCATGTAGCTTTTTGCCGTGACGGAGGCAAAGCGCTCGCTCCAGCCCCTCAGTTCTTTTTCATCCTCCAGCGAGAAGAAGGCGCTCACGTCCGTGATCCCGGCTTCCTTGAGCCAGGTTTTGCGCATCAGCTTCGCGCCGCGCTCGTTGCAGGAATCGAAGGCCAGCACCGCGCCGCCGAAACGCTCGGCCATCGCGGAGAAGAGGGCCTTCACGTCCTCGGTCCTGAAATAGTAAAACACGCCCGCGGCGAAGAATACCGCGCCGTTTGAAGCGTCGATCGCGTCCATCCATGTGAAGTCGTTGAGATCGCAGGCAAGATTTGTTTCCCGTTCCCCGGTGGGCAGCAGGTCGCTCCGCACTCGGATCACGTCCGCAAAATCCAGGTTGTATCCCCGGCAGCGTCCGTTGTCCACCTTGGAAAAGGTGTCATCCAGCCCACAGCCGAGATT
>JBGUZD010000061.1:0-3240 GCA_045222695.1 Candidatus Limivicinus sp. | reverse complement strand
TCGACAGCTTGAAAAGCAAAAATGGAAACTTCCGAAAAAGTTCCCATTTTTGCAAGGATCGTAACGCGAAAGGGGACTACCATCCCCTCTCGCGCTCTCCCCATGCGTGTCCATCCCGGTCGCGTTGGGTTTGTCTGGATCCCGTTTCTCGTGCTCTGGAAGAGGATGCGGATTATACCTTTGCCATCCAAAGCCCGTGCAGATTGCAATACTCATACGCCGCCAGAAGCGTTTCGCCTTCGGCCAACGCAAAGTGCGCAGCGGGCTTTCCTCCGGGGCGCAGTTCTTTTTTCTGATACCCCTGGTTCGTCTCGATCACAATGCAGGTGATATAGTGCGCGGCAAGCATCGGATGCTCGGCCGATCCGACCTTGACGCTGATGTTTCTCCCTTCCGCTTCGATCACGGGAACGTGCTTTTCTCCCGAGGCGTCCGTGGTGTTCGGGACGAGTTCCTGCCAGCCGTCGATACAGCATGCGTTCGGCGCATTCAGGATCATGATGCTGTCGCAAGCCTTGCATTTGTAGAACTTCATGGTACAGTACTCCTTTTTGAATATGTTTTTGGGTCTGTCAACACTGGGTGCGGATTGAAAAAAGGAACTGCAACGGATCATATGAGCGGCAGCTCCGCCGTCACGGTCAGGGACGCGCCGTCCTCGGATTCCGCGCGGATCGTCCCCTTGTGCGCCTCCGTCACGGCCTTCGCGATCGCGAGGCCCAGGCCGAAGCCGCCGGATTCCGAATTGCGGGAGCGATCCTCCCGGGCAAAGCGCTCGAACAGCCGGTCCGCGCTGCCCCTTTCCATGGGCTGCGTGCTGTTTCTGACGATGAGAAGGGCATTTTTCCCCGTTTTCTCAAGCGTCAGCTCCACCGTTCCGCTCTCCGGGGAGTATTTCATCGCGTTGTCCAGCAGGATGGAAACCAGCTTTCCGAGCGCCTTTTCGTCGCCTTTCACCTGCAGTTCAGGTTCAACGGAGGCGGAAAAGCGTTTTCCCTTCGAGCGTGCGAGCGACTGGAAAGACTGCGCGGTCTCGTCCACGAGTTCGGACAGGGAGAGCTCCTCCATCTGCAGCGCGGGGTTTTCCTCTTCCATTTTGGACAGGAATATCAGATCCTCCGTGAGTTCTGCCAGCCTGCCCGTCTGCTTTCGGATATCCGCGATCCACTCGTTTTCTCCGTCCAGCTCGGACGCCAGCACGTCCGCGTCGGCCCGGATGATCGTGATCGGCGTTTTCAGCTCGTGCCCGGCGTCCGTGATAAAGCGCTTCTGCTTTTCGTAGCTCTCCGCGATCGGCCGCACGAGCCGCCCGGAGAACACCAACAGGAGCAGAAACACCGCGAGCGTGCCGCCGAGAGAGATGCCGATGCTGGCGTACAGGAAATCGCGGAAGGTCGCAAGCTCCCGCTGGCAGTTGAGAAAGACCAGCAGGGTCTCGCCTTCGCAGGCCGCGCGGCGATAGCGGTATTCGTCGGCAAAGCCCTTTGCCCGCCCGGCTGCATACACGCTCTCCGCAAGGGCTGCGGCTTCTTCCTCGCTCAGAGAGGCAAGGTTGTCCAGGTTGATCCGGGAGAGCTTGTCATCGGAGAACCATGCGGTGAAAAAGCGGGACTGATAGGCCAGTTCTCGGCTGTCGCCGCGCCTTTCGCCAAAGGGGCCGTTGTTCCCTTCGTTCGGCGGGGCCTGCAGTTCGGACGGCCTGTCCGGTTCCCGGAACAGCTGTCGGGGAAAGGAGCCCTTGTTTTCCGCAAGGATCTGCAGCGTGCTGTCGGCGTCAACGACAAGGCCGCGGTAGTTGAGCGCGTTGATCGCGCCGATCAGGACGAGCAGCACGAGGAAGACCGCGACGATCGCCGCCACGATGAATTTTTTGCGCAGCTTTCGAATCATGTCCGGACCTCCAGGTAATAACCGGCCCCCCGCTGGGCTTTGATCTCGATATCCGCGTCGATCCCTTTGAGTTTTTTGCGCAGGGTGGAGATATACACCCAGACGATGTTCAGCTCCGCCTCGCTGTCATAGCCCCAGATGCGGTCCATGAAGGTCTCGGTGGAGACGAGCTTGCGGGGATTGCGCATCAGCATCTCCATCATCTGGAACTCCTTCCCGGCGAGCTTGGTGCTGCCGCCCGGGCCGCGCAGATCGTAGCTCGCGCAGTCGAGCGTGACCTTCCCGAAGGAGATGGTCTTATCCGGCTGGACGGACAGCACCCGCGTCATCGCGCGGATCCGGGCCAGCAGCTCCTTCATGTCGAAGGGCTTGGTCAGATAGTCGTTGGCCCCGCTGTCAAGACCCGTGACCCGGTCGTCGATCTCGCCCCTGGCGGTCAGCAGCAGCACGGGCGTGCTGTCGCCGCGCGCCCTCATCCGGCGCAGCACCTCGAAGCCGTCGACTTTTGGCATCATCACGTCCAGGATCGCACCGTCGTAGTTCTCCGTCTCGAGGTAATCCAGCGCGGCCTGGCCGTCATAGACCACGTCGACGGAATAGTTGTTCCTGACCAGGAGCGTCGAAACGGCCCGGGCCAGGGATTTTTCATCTTCGGCATACAGAAGTCGCATGGGCTTCACCTCGTTTCCAGCATAGCACAGCCGGAAGAAAAAATCATCTCTTTTGTTTTAGGTTGCTTTAGGGTTCGGCGGCTACGATGGACACAGAAACCACGAAAGGAGTCTTTCGATCATGAAGAACAGAAAACGTGTGTTCCTGCCGGCGTTTCTGTGCGCGCTCCTGCTCTTCGCCGTTTATGTGCTGCTCGACACCTTTGTCATCGAGCGCAGGCTGGAGACGGCGGCCGAGCCGCAGACCGTGAGCGCGCAGCGCGGCGGGGAGACGGAAACGACGGTCTCAGATATGCCGGTCTCTTTGCAGCTTGCCGCCTCATTGGAAGAGAAAGAAACCGTGGAGCCCATTATTACGGAGAACAGCTATTACGACGGCAATATCTCCATCGAGATCACCGAGGAACGCATCGGGGACACCACCGTGTACGTCGCGGATGTGCATCTCGCTTCCGCAGATCATCTCAAGACCGCATTTGCCGACAACACCTACGGGCGAAACGTCACGGACACGACCTCCGGCATTGCCGGGGCCGTGGACGCCATCCTCGCCGTCAACGGCGATTTCTACGGCGCGCAGCAGTCCGGCTACGTGATCCGGGGCGGCGTCCTCTACCGAAGCGCGGCAAAAAAGGGCGCGGAGGATCTGGTGATCTACGCCGACGGCAGCTTCGGGATC
>JBGUZD010000060.1:0-6514 GCA_045222695.1 Candidatus Limivicinus sp. | reverse complement strand
AGCGATATGCTCAAGGGCAAGCAGGGCCGCTTCCGCCAGAACCTGCTGGGCAAGCGCGTGGACTACTCCGGCCGTAGCGTGATCTGCGTGGGCCCCGAGCTGAAGATCTATCAGTGCGGCGTGCCCAAGGAGATGGCGCTGGAGCTGTTCCGCCCCTTCATTATGAAGAAGCTGGTGGAGGATGGGGTCGCCAACAACATCAAGAGCGCCAAGAAGATGGTGGACAAGGGCCGCACCGAGGTGTGGGACGCCCTGGATGAGATCATCAAGGACCATCCCGTCATGCTCAACCGCGCCCCCACGCTGCACCGCCTGGGCATCCAGGCCTTTGAGCCGGTGCTGGTGGAGGGCCGCGCCCTCCGTCTGCACCCGCTGAACTGCACGGCCTTCAACGCCGACTTCGACGGCGACCAGATGGCTATCCACGTGCCGCTCTCCGCCGAGGCCCAGGCCGAGGCGAGGATCCTGATGCTCTCGGCGAACAACCTGCTCCGCCCGCAGGACGGCCACCCCGTCACGGTCCCGACGCAGGACATGATCCTCGGCTCCTACTACCTGACGATGATCCGCATCGGCAGCTCCGAAAAGGGCGCCGAGCGCCTGCTCGTCACCGATCCGGGCGACACCGGCTTCGAGGCCGGCAGCGTCGTCGACGGCGACGAGATCTACGCCGCCAATCAGAAGGCCGCTCTCGAGCACACCAGACCCTGCGCTTACCGCTCGCTGCTGTGCTACCGCGACTCCAACGAGGCCATCATGGCGTATAACGAGGGCAGCGTCGGTCTGCACGCGCCGATCCGTCTGCGCGTGACCAAGACCATCGACGGCGTCGAGGTCAAGCGCGTGATCGACACCACCGTCGGCCGCATCATCTTCAACGAGCCGATCCCGCAGGATCTCGGCTACGTCGACCGCAACGATCCCGAGCACGCCTTCGACCACGAGATCAGCTTCCAGGTCGGCAAGAAGCAGCTGGGCAACATCATCGACCGCTGCATCCAGAAGTACGGCTTCACCATCTCCGCCGAGGTGCTCGACAGCATCAAGGCGCTGGGCTACCGCTACTCGACCAAGGCCGCCATCACGATCTCCGTCGCGGACATGACCGTCCCGAATACGAAGGACGCGATGATCCAGGCCACCGAGCAGGAGGTCGTCAACATCGAGCGCCAGTACAAGCGCGGCTTCATCACCGACGACGAGCGCTACCGTCTGGTCGTCTCCGAGTGGGAAAAGACCACCAAGAAGGTCACCGACGCGCTGTCGAACTGCCTTGACGAGTTCAACCCCATCTATATGATGGCGAACTCCGGCGCCCGCGGCTCGATGAACCAGATCCGTCAGCTCGCCGGCATGCGCGGCCTGATGGCCAACACCTCCGGTAAGACGATCGAGATCCCGATCAAGTCCAACTTCCGTGAAGGCCTCTCCGTCCTGGAGTATTTCATCTCCACCAGAGGCGCCCGCAAGGGCATGGCGGACACCGCTCTGCGTACCGCCGACTCCGGCTACCTGACCCGCCGCATGGTCGACGTGTGCCAGGAAGTCATCGTCCGCGAGAAGGACTGCGGCACGGCCGACGGCGTGTGGGCTTCCGCGGTGTACGACCGCGGCCAGCTGGTCGAGAACTTCGGTACCGCCATCCACGGCCGCTTCCCGGCCAGGCCCATCACCGATCCCAAGACCGGCGAGGTCCTCTTCACGACGGATCACATGCTCATGCCCGAGGACGCCGCCGTTCTCGAAGCGCACGACATCCACCGCGTCTTCATCCGCAGCGTGCTCACCTGCGAGGCGCGCCAGGGCGTTTGCGCGAAGTGCTACGGCATCAACCTCGCGGTCGGCCGCCCGGTCAACATGGGCGAGGCTGTCGGCGTCATCGCGGCGCAGTCCATCGGCGAGCCCGGCACGCAGCTGACGATGCGTACCTTCCACACCGGCGGCGTCGCCGGCGACGACATCACCCAGGGCCTGCCCCGTGTCGAGGAGCTCTTCGAGGCGCGCAAGCCCAAGAAGATGGCCGTCCTGGCCGAGATCTCCGGCACCGTCGCGATCGAAGAGGCCAAGAAGGGCATCATGTACACCATCACGATCAACAACGAGGCCGAGGGCGCCACGGCGGTCTACACCGTGCCGCACTCCGCGGGCATCCTGGTGCACAACGGCGATCACGTCGACCGCGGCCAGGAGCTGACCTCCGGCGCGCTCAACCCGCACGAGGTGCTCCGCATCCGCGGCGTGGACGACGACGAGTTCGGCCGTCAGGGCGTGCGCAGCTATATCACCAACGAGGTCCAGAAGGTCTACCGTCAGCAGGGCGTCGATATCAACGACAAGCACATCGAAGTCATCGTACGCCAGATGATGCGCAAGGTGAAGGTCGAGGACGCGGGCAGCACCGATCTGCTCTCCGGCGCCACGATCGACATCTCCGTCTTCAAGGACGCCAACCGCGCGATCCAGAAGCGCATCGAAGCGGGGGAGGAGGGCCTGAGCCCCGCCACCTGCACGCAGCTGCTCATGGGTATCACGAAGGCTTCTCTTGCGACCGACAGCTGGATGTCCGCCGCCTCCTTCCAGGAGACGACGAAGGTCCTCACGGACGCCGCCATCAAGGGCAAGGTCGACCGTCTGGCCGGCCTGAAGGAGAACGTCATCATCGGCAAGCTGATCCCCGCCGGCACCGGCCTGGGCGTCTACCGCGACTTCGAGGAGGAGACCGACGAGACCATCGCCGCCGAGCCCGAGGAGTATGTGGATCTCTCCGCCCTCACAAAGATGACCAACGCGCTGTAATCAAACATCAAACAACTCGACCGGAAGGCGTTTCGTCTTCCGGTCGAAGCCGTCTCAAGCCCTTGCGGCAGAAAAGAAAATTTCATTTTATATCACAAAAAATCTTGACTATATTTGTGAAATATGCTAAAATCTCCATTCGTGCGGGCCTTATTGCGCCCAAATGGCGAAAACTGCGCCCGACACAAGGGAAAAGCGTTGCGCGGCAAGGCTTTTTCCGAGAAAATTCTTTCAGGAAAGGAGGAAAACAATGCCGACTTTTAACCAACTGGTAAGAAAAGGCAGAGAGCAGGTCACGTTCAAGTCCGCTTCCCCGGCCATGCAGAAGGGTATGAACACCCTGAAGAACAGAGAGACCAACCTCAGCTCCCCTCAGAAGAGAGGCGTCTGCACCGCTGTCCGTACCTCTACGCCCAAGAAGCCGAACTCCGCACTGCGTAAGATCGCCCGTGTCCGCCTGACCAATGGTTACGAGGTCACCGCGTACATCCCCGGTATCGGTCATAACCTTCAGGAGCACTCCGTCGTTATGATCCGCGGCGGACGTGTCAAGGACCTCCCCGGCGTGCGTTACCACATCATCCGCGGCAAGCTGGACGCCCAGGGCGTCACCGGACGTATGCAGGCCCGTTCCCGGTACGGCACGAAGAGACCCAAGGCTGCAAAGAAGAAGTAAACATCCGACGGCAGCAAACTGCCCTGTCGTTTATCCATACAGGGATGAACCTCGGGGCGCAAACGGGTGCAAAGAACTGCATTCGAGTACCTGTGATTCCATTTTTTAATGAAGGAGGGAAGAACGTGCCCAGAAGAGGGAATGTTCCCAAGAGAGAAATTCTGCCCGATCCGATGTATAACAGCGTTCTGGTGACCAAGCTCATCAACGGCGTTATGCTCGACGGCAAGAAGGGTGTTGCACAGAAGGTCGTTTACGACGCCTTCGACATCATCAAGGAAAAGACCGGCAAGGAGCCCCTTGACGCCTTTACCGAAGCGATGAACAACATCATGCCCGCACTTGAGGTCAAGGCCCGCCGCGTCGGCGGCGCCACCTATCAGGTGCCTATCGAAGTCAGACCCGCCCGCCGCCAGACTCTGGCTCTCCGCTGGCTGGTCGACTACTCCCGCAAGCGCGGCGAGAAGACCATGAAAGAGCGACTCGCAGGCGAGATCATGGATGCGTGCAACAACACCGGCGCCTCTGTGAAGAAGCGCGAGGATATGCACAAGAACGCCGAGGCCAACAAGGCTTTCGCGCATTTCCGCTGGTAATTTCCAGAGGAGCAAACCATGCCCAGACAGTATTCGCTTGAAAAAACAAGAAATATCGGCATCATGGCGCACATCGACGCCGGCAAGACCACGACGACGGAACGTATTTTGTTCTATACCGGCGTGAACTACAAGCTCGGTGAGACGCATGAGGGCACCGCCACGATGGACTGGATGGAGGAAGAGCAGGAGCGCGGCATCACGGTCACCTCGGCTGCCACGACCTGTTTCTGGCGCGATACGCGCATCAACATCATCGACACCCCGGGCCATGTGGACTTCACCGCAGAGGTCGAGCGCTCGCTGCGCGTGCTCGACGGCTGCGTCACGGTCCTGTGCGCCAAGGGCGGCGTCGAGCCCCAGTCCGAGACGGTTTGGAGACAGGCCGACCATTATCACGTCCCCCGGATGATCTACGTCAACAAGATGGACATCACGGGAGCGGACTTCTTCCACGTGCTGGATATGGTCCGCGACAGACTCAAATGCAACGCCGTCCCCATCCAGCTCCCGATCGGGAGCGAGGAGAACTTCGTCGGTATCGTTGATCTGGTGGATATGAACTCGCGCATCTATTACGACGATCTCGGCAAGGACATGCGTATCGAGCCGATCCCGGACGAAATGCTGGGGCTTGCATGGGGCTATCGTGATAAACTCCTCGAAGCGATCTCCGACTTCGACGACGAGGTGATGGAAGCATACCTCGGCGGCGAAGACATACCGGCGGACAAGATCCGCGCGGTCATCCGAAAGGCCACATGCGACGTGAAGATGGTTCCCGTCACCTGCGGCACCTCGTACAAGAACAAGGGCGTACAGAAGCTGCTCGACGCCATCGTGGACTACATGCCCTCGCCGCTGGACATTCCGGCGATCGAAGGCGTCCACCCGAAGACGGACGAGAAGGAAGTCCGCCGCGCAAGCGACGACGAGCCGTTCTCGGCTCTGGCCTTCAAGATCATGACCGACCCGTATGTGGGAAGACTGAGCTTCTTCCGCGTCTACTCCGGCACGCTGGAGACGGGCAAGACGGTGATGAACTCCACCAAGGGCCAGCGCGAGCGACTCGGGCGCATCCTGCTGATGCACGCCAATCACAGAGAGGATATCGAACAGGTCTATTCCGGCGATATCGCCGCCGCCGTGGGACTGAAAAACACCACGACGGGGGATACTCTCTGCGATGAAAAGCACCAGATCATCCTCGAGTCCATGGAATTCCCGGAACCCGTCATTCGCGTGGCCATCGAGCCGAAGACGAAAGCGGGCCAGGAAAAAATGGCCATCGCCCTGCAGAAGCTGGCGGAGGAGGACCCGACCTTCAAAACCTACACGGATGAAGAGACGGGTCAGACCATCATCGCCGGCATGGGCGAGCTCCACCTTGAGATCATCGTAGACAGACTGCTGCGTGAATTCAAGGTCGAAGCCAACGTGGGCAAGCCGCAGGTCTCGTATAAAGAGACGATACGGCGCAGCGCCACGGTCGATACCCGTTACGTCCGCCAGACCGGCGGCAAGGGCCAGTACGCGCACGTCAAACTGATGATCGAACCCAATGAGACCGGCAAGGGCTATGAGTTCGTCAACAAAGTCACCGGCGGCGCGATCCCCAAGGAGTTCATCCCCTGCATCGACCAGGGCATCCAGGGAGCCATGCTCTCGGGCGTTCTGGCCGGCTTCCAGGTGGTGGACGTCAAGGCCACCGTGCTGGACGGTTCCTTCCATGAGGTCGACTCTTCCGAGATGAGCTTCAAGATCTGCGGCAGCATGGCCTTCAAGGAGGCCTGCGCGAAAGCGGCGCCTACGCTGCTCGAGCCGATCATGAAGGTCGTCGTGACCTGCCCCGAAGAATACATGGGCGACGTCATGGGCGACATCAACTCCCGAAGAGGGCAGATCTCCGGCTCCGACATCCGAAACGGCGCCGCCACCATCGAGTGCAAAGTGCCGCTCTCGACGATGTTCGGATACGCAACCGACCTGCGCAGCAAAACCCAGGGACGGGCCACCTACGTCATGGAGCCCAGCCACTTCGTCGAGCTGCCCAAAAATCTGCAGGAATCCCTTGTGCATGCACGCCTGGGGTTCAACTTCAATTAACAAAACAAAAGAACAATTATTAGGAGGATATACCAATGGCTAAACAGATGTACAACAGAACCAAGCCCCATGTCAACATCGGCACCATCGGCCACATCGACCACGGCAAGACCACCCTTACCGCTGCGATCACCAAGTACCTGGCCCTGCAGGGCAAGGCTGAGTACACCGATTACTCGTCCATCGACAAGGCTCCCGAAGAGCGCGAGCGCGGCATCACCATCAACACCGCCCACGTCGAGTACGAGACCGAGGCCCGTCACTACGCCCACGTCGACTGCCCGGGCCACGCCGACTATATCAAGAACATGATCACCGGCGCTGCTCAGATGGACGGCGC
>JBGUZD010000059.1:0-5048 GCA_045222695.1 Candidatus Limivicinus sp. | reverse complement strand
CAATGCGGCTTTGGTATAATAACACGCCCGAGGGGCAATGTCAACATTTTTTCCTTGAAAAATACGGCGTTTCAGCCGACGGCTTTGATCGTGTCGTCCACGAGGGTGATGCCGCCGTTTTCCCCGCTCTCGCTGAGGAAGCGGCGATGCAGGACGTTGTCCTGATCGGTGTAGGTGATCATCAGATCCGGCATGCCGTTGGGGACGACTGCGCAGATCTGCAGCGCGCAGTCTGTCATGAAGCTGGCATACCAGTGCAGATCGGTCTCGTAGAAGCGCTCGTCGCCCTCGACCTGGTCGAGATAGTAAAAACTGCTGATGCGCAGATCGTAGACTGTACCTTCTATCTTGAGGTACATCTCCTCGCCGTCGGATACGACCAGGCGGTCGACGCTCTCTACGGTGCCGTCCTGCACGTCCTTGACGCGGACGATCTCCAGAGAGCCGGAGCCGTCGCGGTCCACGGGCAGATAGCGCTCGTACATCAGGCCGGCCAGAGCGGAATACGGTATCGTGAACATCGGGAAGCCCTCGTCCTCCGGTCTGAGCTCGCCGAAGGCGGGGAAGATGACGATGCCGTCCGTGTCGAAGTACCAGTTCCCTTCCCGGACGATAGCGGCGAGGGCGCTTTCCATATCGATCCCCGATGCGGACATCTCTTCGGAGAGGATAATGTCCTCGCGCACAAGCGCGATCAGGTTTTCCACGAGCGCCTTTTTGAAGGCCTCCGGCTCCGGGGACAGTGAATCCAGCGTCAGCTTTTCGCCCGTCTGCGTGTCATAGCTGATGCCGAAATAGCTGTGCTTGCCGCCGACGCCGCCGGTATATACGCTCGTCCAGAAGCGGAAGCTGACCACGCTGCCGTCGGCCCGCATGCTCCTGACCGTTCTCGCGGAGGTGAACACCTTGTTCAGATCCGCGCCCGTTTCATGGATGTAAACAAAGTTGTCTGTGGCGCTCTCGAGAAGATGGTTTCGTCCGCCCTCGTCTCCGGTGCCGGAGATATAGGCCTCCTCGAGCAGATTCAGCTGCTCGTTGATCTTATCGGCGACCTCCGCTCTCTCGTCGATGCGCACTCTCGGCGTGACGTAGGAGAAGACCAGAATGATGGAGCCGTCCGGCCCGTCGTAGGTCTCCTGTGTTTTTTTCGTATAGATGATCACGCGGTCGCCGAGCTCGGCACCGTGGCTCACGGTCGAAACAGCGCCGTCGGAAGGATCGCCGTCCTTATCGGCCGGGGCTGCGCCGCCGGCATCGTCGGGCGCGGCGGTCTGTTGGCCGGACGCGTCCTGCCCCGCGCAGGCGCAGAGCGAGAAAACCATGCAAAGGCAAAGCAGCGCGCAAAGGATCTTTTTCATGTCATACCTCTTTTTCAAAGCGTTTCCCGCGGGATCTCGCGGGCAAGAGCGGAATTCGTATAATTCTTTTCCGAGCTGACCTCGCGGACGATCTCGATGCGGGGCGGGAGGCGCAGCTCCTGTTCCTCGTCGTCGAGTTCCAGTTCCATCAGAGCCCTGTCGTCCCAGAAAGGAAAGACGTCGATCTCGAAGTCCTGTCCGTCAAAGGAATAGATCACACGTTTTTTGCGGATCACGCCGCGAGAAGGGTCGGCGCGGGAGCAAAGCTCACGGTAGCGCTCCTCATCGATCTCTTCCTCGATCTCCACGCGGCTGAGGTCGTTCAGCCGTTTTTTGACGGTGTGCGTGTACTCGATCCTGTCGCCGTAATCGCGGCGGCGGATCCGTTCTCTTTCACCCTCGGGCGAAAGGATGTAGACCTGTTCGATCTCGGAGACAGGCAATTTCGAAAGAAGCTCTCTGTCGGGCATCCGTATGAGGTATTTGCGCTCGATCTCCAGGTGCTCCATCGTCTGCCTCCTTTTTCCTTTGATCGTCCGGCAATTCAGTATATATGAGAAATATGACAAAATCAAGAACTTTTGCGAAACGTTCGGCCGCCGCTTAAGAATAATTAAGCTCTTTTCCGGCGGGAAAAAGGTGTTGACTTGACGCGGTTTTCCAATATACTTGTAAGTTGGAGGACCAAGAGCAAAACCCACTGAAATACATTTTTGAGGAGAGAGTTTACAATGGCAGAATTGAGGCCCAAGATCGTCAAGCTCTGTAAGGTCATCGGCGGCATTTCCGGCATGGTCAACAAGATCGACGAGAACGCCCCCGAGTATTACAGCCTGGCGAACATCGTCACCGACGACGAAGCCGACGTTGCGATCGCCGCCGGTCTGCGCAAGGAGCGCACGGCCGAGTGGCTGGCCAAAAAGGTCGGCAAGAGCGTGGAAGAGACCGAGAAGCTGGCGAAGCATCTCGCCTGGATCGGCGTTTTCCGCTGCACCTATGATGAAAAAGACGGCGTGGACAAGTACTTCATGCAGATCTTCGCCCCCGGCATCATGGAGATGCTGGTCAACAACAAAGAGCTGCTGGAAACGCATCCCGAGGTCGGCCGCGCGTTTGAGGAATACACCCGCAAGCGCATGGAGCTGATGTCCGCCATGATCCCGCAGGGCTACGGATTGATGCGCGTTATCCCCGTCGAAAGCGCGATCAAGGACGATCCCACGGCCCATGAGTATGACAAGCTGTCCTACTATCTGAACAAGTACAACATTTTCTCCGTTTCTCCCTGCTCGTGCCGCTCGTCCCGCACCTCGATCAACGACGGCTGCGGACACCTTGCCGACGAGATGTGCATCCAGATGGGCAAGGGCGCCGAGCACTACATCCGCACCGGCCGCGCCCGTGAGATTACGCGCGAAGAAGCGCTCGAGATCATCAAGCGCGCCGAGGAAAACGGCCTCATGCACGACATCCCCAACATTGAGGAAGCCGGCGAGAGCGCCGCGATCTGCAACTGCTGCTCCTGCGCCTGCTTCGGTCTCCGCGTCGGATTGATGTTCGGCGCGCGCGACGTCATCCGTTCGAACTACGTCGCCGAGATCGACGAGGCCAAGTGCGTCGCCTGCGGCATGTGCGTAGAGACCTGCCCGGGCAACGCCCTCAAGCTCGGCCAGAAGCTGCCCACGACCGAAGACACCTCCGCGCCCGAATACAAGAAGATGACCGACGTTATCTTCTCCAAGGACGTGTGGAACCCCGATTACCGCGAGAATTTCGAGGACACCATGCCGACGGGCACCGCCCCCTGCAAGGCCGCCTGCCCGGCTCACATCGCCGTACAGGGCTACCTCAAGCTCGCCGCCCAGGGCAGATATACAGACGCGCTGGAGCTCATCAAGAAAGAAAACCCCTTCCCCGCCGTCTGCGGCCGCATCTGCAACAAGCGCTGCGAACAGGAATGCACCCGCGGCAGCGTCGACGAGGCCGTCGCCATCGACGAGGTCAAGCGCTTTATCGCCGACCACGATCTCGACGAGGCCACCCGTTATGTGCCGAAGATGGTCAACCAGACCGGCAAGCCCTTCACCGAGAAGATCGCGATCATCGGCGCGGGCCCCGCGGGCATGAGCTGCGCTTACTATCTGGCCAACAAGGGCTATCCCGTCACCGTATTCGACCGCAATCCCGTCCCCGGCGGCATGCTGACGCTCGGCATCCCGAACTTCCGTCTGGAAAAGGACGTGCTCAACGCCGAGATCGACATCCTGCGCGAGATGGGCGTGGAGTTCCGCTGCGGCGTCGAGGTCGGAAAGGACGTCACAATCCAGCAGCTGCGCGAGCAGGGCTACAAGGGCTTCTATCTCGCGATCGGCGCGCAGAAGAGCGCCAAGCTGAAGGTCCCGGGCGAGGAGCTCGAGGGCGTGCTCGGCGGCGTCGACTTCCTGCGCGAGGTCAATCTCGGCAACCAGGTCGAGATCGGAAAGCGCTGCGCCGTCGTCGGCGGCGGAAACGTTGCGATGGACGTGTGCCGCACGGCCGTCCGCCTCGGCGCGGAGAAGACCTATATCATCTACCGACGCGGCGAGGAGGAGATGCCCGCCGACCGCGACGAGGTCAAGGAAGCCAAGGCCGAAGGCGTCGAGTTCCGTTTCCTCTGCGCGCCCGTCGAGATTCTGGGCGAGAACGGAAAGGTCTGCGGCATGAAGGTCGAGCTCATGGAGCTCGGCGAGCCCGACGAGAAGGGCCGCAGAAAGCCCGTCGGCACCGGCAAATTCGAGACGATCGAGCTCGACAGCGTCATCGGCGCGGTCGGCCAGGTCGTCGACTGGGGCGGACTCGACGTCGGCGATCTCAAGACCACCGCGAAGGGCACCGCCTTTGCCGATCCGCTCACCTACCAGACCAACCAGAGCGATATCTTTGTCGGCGGCGACTGCTACACCGGCCCGAAGTTCGCCATCGACGCCATCGCCGCCGGCAAGGAGGCCGCGATCTCGCTGCACCGCTTCGTCCATCCGGGCCAGACGCTCACGATGGGTCGCGACCGCAGGCACATCACGCCTCTGAACAAGGAAAAGGCCCGCATCGACATCGGCAGCTTCGACAGCGACCACCGTCAGATGCCCGGCTACAACGAGGCCAAGGCCAAGACCTTCTCCGACGCCCGCGTCACCTTCACCGAAGAGCAGGTCCGCAAGGAGACCGCCCGCTGCCTCGGCTGCGGCGCGACCAAGGTGGACGAGTATATGTGCATCGGCTGCGGTCTGTGCACGACCCGCTGCAAGTTCGACGCCATCAAGCTCAGGAAGGTCCGCGATTGGGAGGCCGGCTCCTTTGAGACCATGCCGATCAAGGTGGCCGAAGGGCTCGTCAAGCGCACGGGAGGCATTGTCCGCAAGGCCATCTCCGGGAAGAAGTAATGCACGAGCTCGGTATCTGTGACGCGCTGCTCAAAATGGTGGACAAGATCGCCAAAGACGAGCAGCTGGACGGGATCAGCAGGATCACGGTGGAAGTCGGCACGCTCTCCGGAGTCGTTCCGAAATACCTTGAGGACTGCTGGATCGCCGTGACGGACGGTACGCCGTACATGAACAGCGAATTTGCCGTCGAGGTCGTCGAAGGAACCGCGAAATGCTTCGACTGCGGGCAGGAGTTTTCCGCCGGCATCAACGACAAGCTCGTCTGCCC
>JBGUZD010000058.1:0-10028 GCA_045222695.1 Candidatus Limivicinus sp. | reverse complement strand
CAGGCGTACTGCACGCGCCGCCGCCAGAAGGCCTCGTCAAAGCGGTCGTTGGCGTTGCGGGACAGGAGGCGCAGGCGGATCTTGCTCTCGCGGCTGACGAAGCCCGTGCCGAGATATTTGCCTTTTTCGCTCACCGCGTCTGCGAGCGCGCCGTTCTCGCACGCGCCCTCCTCCGAGACGATCTCCTCGGCATAGACCCAGGAGTGCCCGCCCTCGACCCAGCGCGTGCCCTTCGCGGACACGACGAAGCGCGGATATGCCCGATCAGCTTTCATGGGAAAACCTCCGTGAAAAATCGTAGGGGCGGAGTTCCTCCGCCCGCTGCGATCTTCTTTTTTCTCAGATATACAGGATCAGCGCGATCATTTCCAGATCTTCGCTGCCGTCGTTGCGCATCGAATGGCCCTCGCCGTCGCCGACGAAGCTCATGTCGCCGGGGCGCATCGTGATGATGTTGCCGTTGTCGCTGTAAGTGCCCTCGCCCTTGAGGACGTAGTAGCACTCGCCGTCGCCGTGGTGGACGTGCCAGGCGACCTCGCATCCCGGCGCGAGCACGACGCGGTTGAACACGCGCCCCTTGCCGTACATCTCCTCGGGGGCCTTGAGGATCACGTGCATCTCGGCCTCGCCGTCTCCGCCGAACATTTTCTTGCGGAGGACCTCTTCCTCGCCGTTTCTTCTGACAATGCTCATATCAGTATCCCAGCTCCTCGTCGATAAGTATGATCTCGCTCGTCATGCCGCCCATCGGGGCCCAGAGCACGAGCAGCGCGTTGCAGATGCGGTCGGCGCTGCGGCAGTCGTGGCACTTGCCGTCGAGCTTGCAGGGCGTCTTTTTGGCCTCGAAGCGCAGGGCGTTGCGCGTCGCGGCGACGTTGCGGGCGCGCGCGAGCGCGCTGTCGAAGTCGGGGCAGATCTTGTTCGTGCCCGCGACGATGAACAGGCGCTTGCGGCCGTATACCTGGCCCGCCAGGCGGTTGCCGTTGCCGTCGATGTTCAGGATCTGACCGTCCTCGGTCATGGCGTTGGCGCTGGAGATATACACCTCCGCGGCATTGGCCTTCGCGATCGTCTCCGGACCCGGCACGATCCAGTGCCAGAACACCTCGTTGTTCACGCTGAGCTTGTCATACAGCCCCAGCTCCTTGGCGGTCATGCAGCCGCCGATGCCCACCGTCGTGCCGGAGATCTGCGAAGAGAGATACTCCGCCGCCTCCGCGCCGGTCGCGAAGTGCTTGACGCTGTACCCGCGCAGCTCCAGATTATGTATGGTCTTCTGTACGTCCATGGCGTTTTCCTCCTTGAAAAAGTGATAATAAAAAAGCTCTTGCCCCGATTATACAGGAAAGAGCTTTTTTTGTAAATCACAGATCGAGCGCTTTGATGATCTCGCCCGCCGAGAGCGCGAGCGAGGAGGCGAATTCCGCGTCCGGCGCGTCCACCGCGACGGCGAGCGCGCTCGTCCCGGCGCGCGGGCAGATATGCACGCCGCCCTCCGCGAGCGGGAAGCGGATGCCGTCGCTGTAATCCGCGCCCATTTCGAGCATCAGCGTCGAGAGCGCCCCCATCGCCGCGGCGCGGTCGCGGCAGGGAAAATCCAGCACCGCCGCGGCTTTCTCTTCGCGCCGCGGCCGCGTCTCGCCCTCCGGGGGTAAGAACTCCGGCGGGATATCGATCTTCAGCCGGCCCTCCAGCGCGTCGGCGCAGCAGCGGTAATAGCTCTGCGGCGTGCCCACGTCGCACCAGTAGCCCTCCATCTCCGCTCCGGCGATGCGCTCGCCGCGCCGCAGCAGCAGCGGGAAGAGATCGCGCGCGAAGTCGAAGGGCTGTCCCTCCGGCACATAGGCCATCGCCCGCGGCGAGAGCACGTAGATTCCCGTGTTCACCAGATCGCTCACGACGCCCGGCCAGTCCGGCTTTTCCACGAAGCCGCGCACTTCGCCGCGCCCGTCCGTCACGGCCAGCCCGAAGCGCAGGGGAGAGGGCTCGCGCCTGAGCGCGATCGTCGCGGCCGCGCCGCTTTCGCGATGCCGCCGCCGCAGCGCGGCGAGATCGAAGTCGCAGGCCGCGTCGCCGGAGATCAGAAGGAAATCCTCGTCTCCGTAAAAATCCGCGCAGTTCTTCACCGCCCCGGCCGTGCCGAGCGGTTCGTCCTCGCGGCGGTAGCACAGCGAAACGCCGAGATCCGCGCCGTCGCCGAAGGCCGCCTCGATGTCCTCCGCGCGGTAGCGCACGGCCGCGCAGATCTCCGTAAAGCCGCAGCGGCGCAGCAGGAGCAGGATATGCTCCATCAGGCTGCGCCCGAGCAGCGGCACGAGCGGCTTGGGCGTCTCGCCCGTCACGCTTTTGAGCCTTTTTCCCTCGCCGCCTGCCAGAATGACCGCCTTCATGCCCTTCGACCTCTCTTTCGCGGTTTAGTATGTGTGCGCGCGCTTCAAATTATTTCCCCGCCTCACCTTGTAAAGTCAAAAGGCTTTTGATATAATATACTATCTCTTACTATATCCATAACGACCGCGCGCGGGCACCGCGGCGCGGTATTCCGGGGAAAAGAGAAAACGAAGGACGGGTCTGTTATGAACAACACGCTCAAACGCCTTGCCGAGCCCGGCTCGCGGCTGTATATGATCTTCCTCGTGCTCTTTGCGGCGGCGACGCTGTTTTTCAAAGTGTACGATCTGGACATGTACACCCTCGCCATGGCCGAGGGCGGCGTCATCCTCCTGCTGATCTTTTACACGATGATCATCCGCCGCCGCCGTGAAAAGCAGCTCGCCGCCTACATCGAGTCGGTGACCTACGACACGGAGAACGCGAAGAACAACACGCTGATGAACTTCCCCCTGCCGATCGCGGTCTTCCGTCTGGGCGACTCGCGCATCGTCTGGGGCAACGAGATGTTCTTCGACATGTGCGGCAAGACGGGCACGCGCCTCGACGCGAGCATCGCCGACACGGTGCCCGGCTTCTCGGGCAAATGGCTGCTCGAGGGCAAGACGCAGTATCCCACGCTGCTGGAGATCAACGGCAGGAAATACCAGCTCCACGGCAACATCATCCGCTCGGAGAACAGCGACGAGCAAAATGCCTTCATGGGCATCACCTACTGGGTGGACGTCACGGAATACGACAGCGTCCGCCAGGAATATCTCAACAGCCGCCCCGTCGCGGGCATTATCGTCATCGACAACCTTGACGAGCTGGTAAAGAACCAGCCCGAGCGCATCAAGAACGACCTGCGCGACGCCGTCGAGGACAAGCTCACCCAGTGGGCGGACGAGCGCAAGGCCATCCTGCGCCGCTATGACCGCGACCGTTATCTCGCCGTGTTCGAGGAGAGATACCTCGACGCGCTCAAGGAGGATAAATTCTCCATCGTCGAGCAGGTGCACCAGATCGTCTCTCCCGCGGGCGTCAACGCCACGATCTCCGTCGGCCTCGGCGCCGACGGGACGAGCCTGCAGGAGGCGCTGCAGTTCGCCCAGGTGGCGGCCGAGCTCGCGCTCTCCCGCGGCGGCGACCAGGCGGTCGTCAAAAACCGTCTGAGCTTCGACTTCTACGGCGGCCGCGGCATGGAGATCGAAAAGCGCACGAAGGTCAAATCCCGCGTCATGGCCAACACGCTGGCCGAGCTGATGCGCGACTCCTCGCGCGTGCTCGTCATGGGCCACCGCTTCGCGGACCTCGACGCGATCGGCGCCGCCGTCGGCGTGTGCTGTCTTGCGCGCAAGTTCGGCGTGCGGGCCAACATCGTCGCGGATCTGGAAAAGACCGCGTCCAAGAGCCTGATCACCGCCCTCCGGCAGGAGAGCGAATACCGCGACGCCTTTATGAACAAGACCGAGGCCATGCTGCGCGCCGACGGCAGGACGCTGCTGGTCGTCGTGGACGTCAACCGCCCCGAGCGGGTGGAGGACCCCGATCTGCTCGCGGCCTGCAACCGCGTGGCCGTCATCGACCACCACCGCGTCGCCGCGACCTATATCCAGAACGCGGCCCTCGCCTTCATCGAGCCCTACGCCTCCTCGGCATGCGAGCTGCTGACCGAGGTGCTCCAGGAGCTCGCCGAGCCGGGCGACATCCTCAAGTGCGAGGCCGAGGCCCTGCTCTCGGGCATCGTGCTCGACACCAAGAGCTTCACGATCCGCACCGGCGAGCGGACCTTCGACGCGGCGGCCTGGCTGCGCCGCGCGGGCGCGGACACGACCTACGTCAAGAAGCTGCTGCAAAACGACATGGAGGACACGGTCGCCCGCTACAAGATCATGCAGAACGCCGAGCTCTACCGCAGCGTCGCGCTCGCCGCTCCGGAAGAGCCGCAGAGCCGCATCGTCGCCGCGCAGGCCGCGGACGAGCTTCTGAACATCTCCGGCGTCGAGGCCTCCGTGGTCATCGCGCCGGACGACAAGGGCAATATTTTCGCATCGGCGCGTTCGATCGGCGAGATCAACGTGCAGATCCTGATGGAAAAGCTCGGCGGCGGCGGCAACCGCAGCTCTGCCGCGGCGCAGTTCGACGATGCCGATCTCAACGAGGTCGTCGCGCGCGTGCGCACGGCCATAGACGAATATCTCGATCAGTAAAGGAGAGAGGACATGAAAGTCATCTTCAACACCGACGTCAAGGGACAGGGCAAAAAGGGCGAGCTCAAGGAGGTCTCCGACGGCTACGCGCGCAACTATCTGCTGCCGCGCAAGCTGGCCTCCGAGGCGACGGCCGACAACATCAACGCGCTGAAGCTCAAGGAAAAGGCCAGAGCGCGCCAGATCGAGCTGGAAAAGGCGCAGGCGATCGAGAACGCGAAAAAGCTCGAGGGCGTGCAGGTCATCATCCGCGCGAAGGCGGGCGGGGCCGGCAAGCTCTTCGGCGCCGTCACCTCCGCCGAGATCAGCAAGGCCCTGAAGGAGCAGTTCGACATCGACGTCGAAAAGAACAAAATCGTCCAGGGCGATCCGATCAAGACCTTCGGCGCCTACACGGTCAAGGCCAAGCTCGGCTACGAGGTCAGCGGGAATATCAACCTGCTCGTCGTGGAAGAGTAAAAAACGTCAGTAAAGTAAGGGATCGCTATGGATGAACTGCTGGGGAAGAAGATCCCCTATTCCTCCCAGGCGGAGCAGGCGGTGATCGGCTCGATGCTGATCGATCCGCGCTGCATCGCGGAGGTCGTGAAAAAGTTAAGAGCCGACGAATTCTACGTCCGCGCGAACCGCGACGTGTACGAGACCGTGCTCGCGATGTTCTCCTACGGCCAGACGGTCGACCCGGTGACGGTCATCGACCAGATGAAGGTCCGCGGCGTGTACGACGAGAACGTGCCCGCCTACCTCGCCGAGATCATGCGCATCACGCCCACCTCGGCCAACGTCATGGAGTACGTCACGATCATCAAGGACCGCGCGCTGCTGCGCTCGGTCTCCACGGTCGCCGACGAGATCAACGCCATGGTCTACGAGGGCAGCGGCGCGGCCGAGGACGTGCTCGAGGCCGCCGAGGCCAAGCTGCACGCCGTGCGTGAAAACCGCGGCAGCGGCGGGCTCAAGGAGATCCGCCACGTCATGCAGAACGTCTTCGACGCGATGAGCGAGGCCGCGGCCTCGGGCAGCCGCATCCCCGGCTTGTCCACCGGCCTTCCGGACCTCGACGATCTGATCCTCGGTCTGAACAAGTCCGAGCTCGTCATCATCGCGGCGCGCCCCGGCATGGGCAAGACCAGCATCGCGCTCAACATCGCGCTCAACGTCGCGATGACGCAGCACAAGAAGGTCGCGATCTTCTCGCTGGAAATGTCGCGCGAGCAGCTCGTCACGCGTCTTCTCTCGCGCGCGGCGCTCGTGCCCTCGCAGAACCTGTTCACGGGCCGTCTGACGGACCAGCAGTGGCGCGACGTCGCCGCCGCGGCCAACACGCTCAGCGCCTGCGACATCCTCATCGACGACAACTCCACGCTCACCGTCGCGGACATGAACGCCCAGTGCCGCACGATCCGCGGGCTCGACCTCGTCGTGATCGACTATCTGCAGCTGATGTCCTCCGCGGGCGGCCGCGGCTTCTCGAACGAGAGCCGCACCCAGGCCGTCAGCGACATCAGCCGCATGATGAAGGTCATGGCCAAGCAGCTCGGCGTGCCGGTGATCTGCCTGTCACAGCTCAACCGCGCGGCCGAGGCGCGCCAGGACAAGCGCCCGCTGCTGAGCGATCTGCGCGAGTCCGGCTCGATCGAGCAGGACGCCGACGTGGTCATCGGCCTCTACCGCGAGGGCTACAACAACCGCGAATGCGAAAACCCGAACCTGGCCGAGGCCATCGTGCTGAAAAACCGCAAGGGCCAGACCGGCACGGTCAACCTCACCTGGGTGCCGGAGTATACCAGCTTCTATTCCGTCGAGAAATACCGCGGCGATGAAGCCTGAGCTCGAAAAAAAACTGATCCTCCCGCCAAAGGGCGCGCGCGTACTCTGCGCCGTGTCCGGCGGGGCGGACTCGATGTGCCTGCTCGCGCTGCTGCTTCAAACGGGCGATCACGAGCTCGCCGCTGTGCACTTCGAGCACGGCATCCGCGGGGAGGAGAGCCTGCGCGACTGCGCCTTTGTCGAGAGCTTCTGCCGCGAAAAGCAGATCGCCTGCTTCGTCGGGCACGCCGACGTCCCGTCTTACGCCGCGGAAAAGGGCCTCGGGCTCGAGGAGGCGGCGCGGGAGCTGCGCTACGCCTTTCTGGAAAAGACGGCGGAGGACGAGGGCTATGACTTCATCGCAACCGCCCACAACGCCGACGACAACGCCGAGACCGTGCTCTTCAACCTCGTGCGCGGCACCGGCCCGGCCGGCCTCTGCGGCATCCCGCCGCAGCGCGGAAGGATCGTCCGCCCGCTGCTGGGACTCACGCGAACGGAGATCGAGGAATACCTCGCCGCTAACGGCATTCCCCACGTCGAGGACAGCACGAATGCCGACGAGAGCTTCAGCCGCAACCGCATCCGTCGTTCCGTCATGCCCGTGCTGAAAGAGCTCAACCCGTCCTTTGACGAGGCGGCCGCGCGCCTGGGAAAGCTCCTGCGCCGCGACGGGGACTGCCTCGACGCGCAGGCGGAGGGCTTCATCGCCTCCCGCTTCGACGGCGAGAGCCTTCCGGCGGCGGAGCTTCTGGAGCTCCACGGGGCCGTGTCCTCCCGCATCGTACGCAGGCTCCTGCCGCGGAGCGCGGAGGAGAAGCACATCGAGGCCGTCCTCGCGCTGTGCCGCTCGACCGAGCGCAGGGAGCTCGACCTGCCCGGCGCGCATCTGCGCTGCGAGCGGGGGAGGCTGTTTTTCTCCGCCGACGGGGAGGCCGCGGCCTTTTCCGAAACGGAGCTTCCGATCGGCGGGAGCGTCGTCCTGAAAGAGGCGGGCGTCACGATCCGCACGCGCCTCGCCCCGGCGGGCGAAGAAATTCACAGCCCGTTCAAGACTTATCGCCTCAAATGTGAGAGTATGGACGGGAAACTTACCGTCGCTCCGCCCCGTCCGGGCGAGCGCTACCGCCCCGCGGGGCGCGGCTGCACCAAGACGCTCAAAAGCCTCTTCGCGGAGGCGCGCGCCACGCAGCGGGAAAAGCTGCTCACGCCGGTGTTCCGCGACGAGTCGGGCGTCGTGCTCGTCCCCTCCTTCGGAGAAGCCGAGCGCTGCGCCTGCAAAGACGGCGACGCGGCGCTTCTGATCACGATAGAAAAAAACATTGATATGTGAGGAAACTATGGAGAACGATATTCAGGAGATCCTGTTCACCAGGGAAGAGATCTACAAGCGCGTGTCCGAGATCGGCGCGCAGATCACGAAAGACTTCAAGGACAAGGATCCGGTCTTCGTCGGCGTGCTCAAGGGCTGCTTCATTTTCATGGCGGACCTGATGCGCTGCGTGAACGTGAAATGCTCGATGGACTTCATGGCCGTCTCCTCGTACAGGGGCACGACCTCCACGGGCGCGGTCAGCATCAACAAGGACCTCTCCGAGCCCATCGAGGGCCGGCACGTCATCCTCGTCGAGGACATCCTCGATTCGGGCGTGACGCTGAATTATCTCAAGAACTACCTCATGGTGCGCAAGCCCGCCTCCATCACGATCGCGACGCTGATGGACAAGCCCTCGCGCCGCAAGGCGGACATTTACGCCGACTACTCCTGCTTCGAAGTGCCCGACGCCTTCGTCGTCGGCTACGGACTCGACTACAATCAGCGCTACCGCAACCTGCCGTACATCGGCGTGCTGAAGGAAGAGATCTACCGGTAACGCATTTTCCACAGATAGGAAGTGACCCCATTTGAAACCTGAACGCAACAGAAGCCGGGAGATCGGCTTTTACGTGCTGATCCTGGTCATCCTCGCCGCGACGATCTTTTCGATGCTCGGCGGCAAGAAGCAGACCGAGACCCAGTATTCCGACCTGGTCGATCTGTTCCGGGAGGAGAAGGTGCAGTCCTTCGTCACCCGCGGCGACGAGATCGAGCTGCAGCTGCGCACCGGCGAGAAGGACGCCGAGGGCAAGGAGATCACCGAGACGAGAACGGTCGAGCTCTACAGCTTCTCCGTCTTCTACGAGGATTTCCGCGAGCTGATCGCCGAGCAGCATGAAAAAGGCGTCATCGAGACCTACGATTACAAGGAAGGCTTCGTCGTCCCCTGGTGGGTCGGCCTGCTGCCCTATGTGATCCTCATCGCGCTGGCGATGTGGTTCTGGTCGTCGATGATGAAGCAGGCCGGCGGCGGAGCGGGCGGCTTTGCCAAGTTCAGCAAGGCCCGCACGCGCCTCGGCAGCGATGAAAAGAACAAGAAGACCTTTGCCGACGTCGCGGGCTGCGACGAGGAAAAGGAGGAGCTCGCCGAGATCGTCGACTTCCTCAAGGACCCCAAGGCCTACACGGCCATGGGGGCGCGCATCCCCAAGGGCGTGCTGCTCGTCGGCCCTCCGGGCACGGGCAAGACCCTGCTGGCCAAGGCCGTCGCGGGCGAGGCGAACGTCCAGTTCCTCTCGATCTCCGGCTCCGACTTCGTCGAGCTCTACGTCGGCGTCGGCGCGGGGCGTGTGCGCGACCTCTTCGAGCAGGCCAAAAAAGTCGCCCCGGCGATCATCTTCATCGACGAGATCGACGCCGTCGGCCGTCAGAGAGGCAGCGGCCTCGGCGGCGGCAACGACGAGCGCGAGCAGACGCTCAACCAGCTGCTCGTCGAGCTTGACGGCTTCTCCAACAACGAGGGCGTCATCGTCATGGCCGCGACCAACCGCGCGGACATCCTCGACCAGGCACTGCTGCGTCCGGGCCGTTTCGACCGCCAGGTCTACGTCGCCCTGCCCGACATCCGCGGCCGCGAGGCCATTTTGAAGATCCACGCCCGCGGCAAGCAGCTGGCCGAGGACGTCGACCTCAACTCCATCGCCAAGGGCACGCCCGGCTTCTCCGGCGCGGACCTGGAAAACCTGATGAACGAGGCCGCGCTGCTGGCCGTGCGCCGCCGCCACCGCTTCGTCACGATGGAAGACATCGACGAGGCCATCCTCAAGGTCCAGATGGGCCCGGAGAAGAAGAGCCGCAAGATGTCCTCCCGCGCCCAGCGGCTGACCGCCTATCACGAGGCGGGCCATGCCGTCGCGGGCCGCTTCCTCGAGCACGTCGACCCCGTGCACTATATCACGATCATCCCGCGCGGCCCGGCGGGCGGCTTCACGCTCTTCCGTCCGGACGAGGATCTCGAGAACTTCAAGTCGAAGGCCGAGATGTTCGAGTCGATCGTCATGGCGCTCGGCGGCCGCACGGCCGAGAAGCTCTTCCTCGACGACATCTCCACCGGCGCCTCCGGCGATATCCAGCAGGCGACGGCCATCGCGCGCAACATGGTCACGGTCTACGGCATGAGCGAGAAGCTCGGCCCGATCAGCTACGACAGCGCCGAGCGCAGCATCTTCATCGGCCGCGACTTCGGCACGACCAAGAGCTATTCCGAGGAGACCGCCGCGCTGATCGACGAGGAGGTCAAGCGCATCTTCGACGAGGCC
>JBGUZD010000057.1:0-6024 GCA_045222695.1 Candidatus Limivicinus sp. | reverse complement strand
CCCAAAGAGCATCTGTCCGGGGTTGACCGCGTCCTCTTCCCCGTTGAACTCCGCCAGCGCCGTCTTGCAGCGCTCCAGCCAGCGCGCGGTCCGTTCGCAGGAGCGCGCCACGTATTCGCGCGGCGAAGGGATCTTCACGCACTCGTCGAAGGCCATGGCGATATCCGAGCCGAGATTGGACTGGATCCGCATGCTCTCCTCCGGGCCCATGAAGATATGGCGTCCGTCCACATGGGAGTTGAAGTAGACCCCTTCCTCTCTGATCTTTCGCAGCGAGGCAAGCGAGAAGATCTGAAAGCCGCCGCTGTCGGTGAGGATCGGCCCGTCCCAGGTCATGAAGCGATGCAGCCCGCCCATTTCCTTTATCAGTCCGTCGCCGGGCCTGACGTGAAGATGATAGGTGTTGGACAGCTCGATCTGGCAGCCGATCTCCTTGAGATCTCGCGCCGAGAGCGCGCCCTTGATCGCGCCCTGCGTGCCGACGTTCATAAAGACGGGCGTCTGCACCGTCCCGTGCGGCGTCGTGAACTCGCCCCTGCGGGCGTGTCCGGATTGCTTGATCAGCTTATACAAGGCCTTATCTCCTTTAATGAATGAACATCGCGTCGCCGAAGGAAAAGAAGCGATATCTCTCCTCTACGGCCGTACGATAGGCGTTCAGGATCTTCTCCCGTCCCGCCAGCGCGGAGACGAGCATGATCAGCGTGCTCTCCGGGAGGTGGAAGTTCGTCACGAGCGCGTCAACGCATTTGAAGCGATTGCCGGGATAAATAAAGATGTTCGTCCAGCCCGACGCCGCCTGCAGCGTACCGTCATCGAGCGAAAAGCTCTCGAGCGTGCGGCAGGAGGTCGTCCCGACGGCGACCACGCGGCCGCCGCTTTTCTTAGTTTCGGTTACGATACGGGCGGTCTCCTCGGGAACGACGCAGAACTCTGAATGCATCTCATGATCCTCGATCTCGTCCTCCTTGACCGGTCGGAACGTCCCTAGCCCGACGTGCAGCGTGACGGTGCAGACCTTCACGCCCATGGCTCTGATCCGATCGAGCAGCTCCTCCGTAAAGTGCAGGCCGGCAGTTGGAGCGGCCGCGCTGCCGAGCTCGCGCGAATACACGGTCTGATAGCGTTCGGCGTCCTGCAGCTCTTCCTTGATATACGGCGGCAGCGGCATTTTGCCGAGCCGCTCGAGGACCTCGAGAAAGATCCCTTCGTAATGGAACTGTACGATGCGGTTTCCGCCTTCCGCGACGTCCAGTACGGTCGCCGTCAACTCACCGCCGCCGAAAACGAGCTCCGTGCCGGGCTTTGTTTTTCTTCCCGGCCGGCTGAGACATTCCCATTTCCCATCGCCCAGGTCGCGCAGAAGAACAAGCTCCACTCCCCCTCCGCTGCTGCGGCAGCCGAGCAGACGCGCCGGAAGGACGCGGGAGTCGTTGATCACCAGACAGTCGCCCTCGCGCAGAAAAGCGGGCAGATCATAAAAGTGTCTGTGCTCGATCCGACCCGTTTCACGCTCGAGAACAAGCAGGCGCGAATGATCGCGCTCCGGGATCGGAGTCTGCGCGATCAGCTCTTCGGGAAGATCAAAATAAAAGTCCGTTTTCTTCATATCAAAAGCTCCGGCAAATGATTTGCTCCGCCATTATAACAAAGGCCTCCGCCTTTTTCAATCCGCTATCATAATTCGACCCGCTGCGGAATAGAATGACCTGAACTTGTCAAACAAGGAGGTCAAATATGATCAAAACGCCGCTGTTCAAGGGATCCTGCACGGCTCTCGTCACGCCGCTGAACGAAAGCGGGATAGATTATGAAAGACTGAAAAAGAATATCGACCTGCAGTATGAAAACGGCACGGCCGCGGTCGTGATCTGCGGGACCACGGGCGAGAACGCCGTACAGACTCAGGCCGAACACGACGAGCTGGTGCGCGTCGCGGTCAATCACACGGCCGGCAGGATGAAGGTGATCGCGGGGATCGGCAGCAACGACACGCAGCACGCCCTGCACAACGCACAGAACGCCAAAGCCGTCGGCGCGGACGGCGTTCTGATGGTGACGCCCTATTACAACAAAAGCACGCAAAAAGGCCTTGTGGAACACTTTACGTATGTGGCGGACCGCGTCGAGATCCCGATGATCCTATACAACGTTCCGAGCAGGACGGGCATCGGCATCGGCGCCGAGACCTACAAGACGCTCTCGACTCACCCGAACATCAACGGCGTCAAGGAGGCCTCCGGAGATTTCTCGCTGATCGGGAAAACCGTCGCGCTCTGCGGAAACGATCTCTTCCTGTGGAGCGGGAACGACGACAACACCGTTCCGATGATGGCGATGGGCGCGCTCGGCGTGATCTCAGTCGCCAGCAATCTCGTCCCCGGCGTCCTTTCCAAACTCTGCGCGCTTTGTCTCGAAGGCGACTATGCCGCCGCAGCGGCGCTTTACGGGAAATATGCGGCCCTGTTTTCAACGCTTTTCATTGAGACGAACCCGATCCCCGTCAAAACGGCCATGCGTCTCTGCGGCCTTGACAGCGGTCTGATGCGTCTGCCTTTGACCGACATGAGCGAGGAGCATCTGAGTATCCTGCAGAACTGCCTGCGGGAAATCGGACTGATCTGAAAGAATACGGGCGTGCTTCCCCTTACAGGAAAAGCACGCCCGTTTCGACCTCTATCACCTCGGGCCGTTCCGTTTTGACGGTATCGGAGCAAAGCGCCAGGTGATACTCTCCCGCCGTCGAATGCCACAGGAGAGGAGCGATACGCGGATCGAAAACGGAAAAGGAGCCGAGCGGGAGCGCAAGGCCGCGTCCGTCCATTTTGCAGAAGCTTTCCTTTTTGGCCCAGACCTCCGTAAAAGCCCGGTCGGGATCTTCCGCGCCGCGGACAAAAGCGCGTTCTTCTTCGGAAAAGAAACGCCCGATCAAGGCTTCGTTTGCCTTTGAGGCGATCTGAATGTCCGCTCCGACGTTCCGCTCGCCGAGCGCGCACAGCACCGCGTCCGCGGAATGGGAAAGGCTGAAAAAGCAGCCGCCGCCCTGAAGAAAGGGCTTTCCCCGTTCGCTCACGACGATATTCAACGGACCGTCAACGGCAAAGCCGCCGTCCCTCAGCGCATGGCGCAGCAGCAGCTCGGAGATGAGCGAGCGCAGACGCACCCGCTCGTTCGTCTGCTTTTCGAGCTTTTCCCGCCGATATGCGGACAGCAGTTCCGACGGAACGTCCGGAGCGCTGTCCGGCAGACGGCAATAATAGAGCTTCAGCATCAGGCGCGCATCGCGTCGATGGTACGGGCGATCAGCTCGCCGAGCTCCATCCCCAGCATCTCCGCCCCGCGGCGGATCACGTCGCGGTTGCAGCCGGCGGCAAACTTTTTGTCCTTGAACTTTTTGATGACGGATTTCGGCTCCATGTCGGAGATACCCGTCGGGCGCATCAGCGCGGCAGCGCCGATAAGGCCCGTCAGCTCGTCGACGGCGAAAAGGGCCTTTTCCATATACAGCGTCGGCTCGACGTCATAGCAGATCCCGTAGCCGTGGCTGACGACGGCGTGGATCAGTTCTTCGTCAAGATCGAGCTCGTGGAGCATCTCGTCGGCCTTGGCGCAGTGCTGCTCGGGATAGAGCTCAAAATCGATGTCGTGCAGCATGCCGACCGCGCGCCAGAAATCGACCCTATCGGGATCGAATTCCTTTGCGAACTCACCCAGGACCTTGGAAACGGTCTCCGCGTGCTGGATATGGAAGGGTTCTTTGTTATAGCGCTTGAGCAGCTCTTCTGCCTGCTCGGGCGTCGGGATGTAAGCCATGCTCGTCACTCCTTTGGGTTCTTTTGTTGTATGATACCCTAATGGTCGATCCAAATCAAGTGAGAAGCAGAAAAATCGGGCCGCTCTCGGCCCGATTTTTCACATATTCGGCGTTTTTGTCTGCTGTGCGTCCGGTGTCGGCGTCTCCTCTGCGGGAGCATTTTCAGCCGTATCCTTTTCAGCAGGCTTTTTCGTAGGACGCGGCGTGCTCGTGACAGCGGGGCTTTCGATCGGCGCGACCGTCTGCGCGGGCAGATCCTCGATATAGCCGTCCCTGGCCATCCCGCAGCCGGACAGAACAGAAAGCGAAAGGATCGCAGCAGCAAGGCAAAATTTGATCTTCTTCATGGTTCTCCCTCCTTTTGCCTTGTTAGTATCTGCGCCTCATCGGGAAATATGCGCGGCGCACGAATCCTCGATTGTATAATCGCGCAAAAAATGCTACAATCAAAAACATGGAAGAATTGAAGAAAAATCAAATATATACCGTTGCGATCGACGGGTATTCCAGCGAGGCGTACGGCGTCTGCCGCATCGACGGGCGCGCCGTGTTCGTGCCGCGCGCGCTCGAGGGCGAGACATGGCGCGTGCGCATCGTCAAGGCGGGCGCGTCGGCCGTCTACGCGCGCGGAGAGGAGCTGCTTGAGCCCTCTCCCGCGCGCATTGAGCCGGACTGCCCCGTCTTTGGGAAGTGCGGCGGCTGCGACTGCCGTCACATGAGCTATGACGAGGAGCTGCGCTTCAAGCTCGATCGCGTCAACGCGGCGCTCGAAAGGATCGGCCGCCAGACGGTCAGGGCAAAAGAGATCGTAGGAAGCAAAGAGATCGAACGCTATCGCAACAAAGGCATTTTTGCCGTGGCCGAAGTAAACGGCGCGCCGCAAAGCGGCTTTTTCCGTGAGCGCACGCACGAGCTGATCGGCGTCGATCGCTGCCTGCTCCAGAACGAGCTTGCCGAGCGCGCCGCAAAGGCCGTGACGGCGTTTATGAGCAAGTACGCCTTTCCCACCTATGACGAGAAAAGCGGCAGGGGCACGGTGCGGCACGTTTTCTGCCGCCGCGCGCACAGGACGAGCGACGCCGTCGTCTGCATCGTCAGCGCAAAGGGCTTCGGAGACAAAACGCCGTTTCTTGTCGACGCTCTCCGCGAGGCCTGCCCGGAGCTGAGCGGGATCGTACTGAACGTCAACAAAACGCGCGGCAACACCGTGCTTGCCGGCGAATTCCACACGCTCTGGGGTAAAGCGGAGATCGTCGACGAGCTCTGCGGCTCAAAGTTTTCCATCGCGCCCCAGGCCTTCTTTCAGATCAACCCCCCGCAGGCGGAGCGGCTGTATGAGCGCGCCGTCCGATATGCGGGAAGCGGCGAGCTTGCCTTTGACCTCTATTGCGGCGCGGGAACGATCAGTCTCTGCCTCGCCCGGCATTTTCAGCGCGTCATCGGCGCGGAGATCGTTCCGGAGGCTATCGAGAACGCCCGCGCGAACGCGGCGGCGAACGGCGTTGATAATATCGAATTCCTCTGCGC
The DNA here is from genome assembly GCA_045222695.1 of Candidatus Limivicinus sp. GTDB lineage: Bacteria > Bacillota > Clostridia > Oscillospirales > Oscillospiraceae > Limivicinus. The sequence goes on along the minus strand of JBGUZD010000057.1, from coordinate 683 downwards.
CGACGCGGGAGAGGCCGCGCAGAAGCTGGCCGCGCGCGATCTGCGGCCGGACGTGATCGTCGTCGATCCTCCGCGGAAAGGCATGAGCGAAGAAGCGGTCCGCGCGGTCTGCTCGATGGGCCCGGAGCGCGTCGTCTATGTCTCCTGCGATCCCGCAACCCTCGCGCGCGATATCCTGCGCTTCACCGAGCTCGGCTATACGCTGCGCGAAGCGACAGCCGTCGACATGTTCCCTCGCACATGCCACGTCGAGACTGTCGTTCTGCTGTCAAGGAAATGAGGGTAAAGTGCTGAAAATGGCTTGAAATGAGGGCTTTTTCGGATTTTGACCGTCAGCGGGAGTGTGGATAAGTTTCCGCAGAGCGAGAGGGCAAAAATCGAAAAATCCGATACTGTAACTCTCGTTTCGCTATCAAAGGCAAAAATCGGAGATTGAGACTATCGGATTGTTGTCATTTGAGGATTTTTGAGAGGTTGAGACTCTCGGATTGTTGTCAAATCGGGCTGTAACTGTAGTTTCGATGTCCTATGAAAAATAGAAATCAATAAATCGGGATTTGTAAGGAGGCGATAATATGGATGGCTATAACGAGGACTTTTGGAACGCGTTAGATGAATTGGTAAGCAATTCAGAAATCGTAATCGACAGACCCAGAGGCTCTGCCCATCCCAGATTCCCAAAC
>JBGUZD010000056.1:0-2928 GCA_045222695.1 Candidatus Limivicinus sp. | reverse complement strand
GCGGGCGCGCGTTTTGTCAAGGTGTTTTTTATCTCTTTTCGATCAATTCCACACGCTCAACATCACAGTCACAGCTCTCTGCTCCCGCTCGAAACAATTTGGATGCGGAAAGACTGCATCAACAAAATAGCTTCCAGGCTTGCCAACCGTGGCTTTTTATGCTAAAAAAGAACTGCAGAACAGCAGTTCTTGCAGAAAAGGCGGCGTTTTCCCATGATCGAAGTAAATGAATTGACGAAGGTGTTTCGAAAGCCCGTCCGCGGGGAAGGTCTGTCCGGGATGGTGAAAACGCTGTTTTCACGCAAATATGAGGAGACCCGGGCGGTGGACGGAATCAACTTCACCGTGCCGGACGGGGAAATCGTGGGTTACATCGGCGCCAACGGCGCGGGGAAATCGACGACGATCAAGATGATGTGCGGCATCCTCACGCCGACCTCCGGCAGCGTCACGATCGACGGTCTGGAGCCCTACCGGAAGCGGCGGCAGGTCGCGCAGAACATCGGAGTCGTCTTCGGCCAGAAGACGCAGCTCTGGTGGGACATTCCGCTGATCGAGTCGTTCAAGGTGCTCAAAGAGATCTACCAGATCTCCGACACCGACTACGCCGAGCGCATGGACTTCCTCGGCGAGGTGCTGGACGTCACGCGCTTTCTCTCGCAGCCGGTGCGCACGCTCTCGCTGGGCGAACGCATGCGGGCGGACCTCGCAGCCTCGATGATCCACAACCCGCGTATTTTGTTTCTGGACGAGCCGACCATCGGTCTGGACGTGCTGGTGAAGGAAAAGATCCGGCAGGCGATCCACGCGCTCAACAGAACTTACGGCACGACGGTGGTGCTGACCACGCACGACATGACCGACATCGAGGACCTCTGCTCACGCATCATCCTGCTTGAGAAGGGGAAGATCCTTTACGACGGCGCGCTGAAGAGCCTCAGAAACCGCTTCGGCAACCTCAAGACCCTGACGCTGACCGTCCCGGCGGAGATCCGGGCCGAAACCGCTCCCCCGCTCTCGCCCGAGCTGGCCCTCTCCGAGGAGGAGGGGCGCCTGGTGCTGCGCTTCGACGCGGACAGGCTCGCGCTCGAAGAGGTAATCCAGTACGCCTTCCGCGAGCTGCGGGCGATGGACATGAAGCTCGCCGAGATCTCCGTCGGCGACGTGGTAAAGACGATCCTGGCACAGCAGGAGGCGGCCCATGCTGAAAAAATATAAGCCCTTCCTCCGGGCCGGCGCGATGGACACGCTGAGCTACCGCTTCAACATCCTGATCTGGGCGGTCATCACGGTCTTTCAGGTGGCCTGTCTGGTCTTTCTGTGGCTGGCGGTCTACCGCTCGAGCGCGGGCGGCATGGACGCCGAGATCCACGGCTTTACCTTCCGCGAGATGATCGCCTACGTCGTGCTGACGACGGTTTTCAACTACGTGACCTTCAACAACGACACGCTCTGGAACATCAACAACGATATCCGCAAGGGCACGATCGGCAACTATCTCATCAAGCCCATCAGCTACCGCGGGAAATTCGCCGCGACCAGCTTCGGGAGCCTGCTGACGATGACGCTGCTCTTCGGCATTCCGTTCTACGCCGCGGCGCTGCTGACGCTCGGCGGCCTCGGCTTTCTGCCGGATCTGAGCTTCCCGGCCTTCTTTGTGCATCTGGGGCTCTTCCTCGTGGCCGGACTCTTCGCCTCGCTCCTCAACGACGTGATCGCCTACATCTTCGGCGTGTTTTGCTTTTACACAACCGCGAGCTGGGGCTTGAATTCGCTCAAGGAGACCCTGATCTCTTTCCTCTCCGGCACGCTCCTGCCCCTGGCCTTTTTCCCGGCGGGGCTGCGCGAGGTCGTGAGCTGGATGCCCTTCGCCGGCATGAGCCAAAACCCGGTGCTGATCCTGATGATGAAATACGACCTTGCCGAGTCGCTGCGCTGCCTCGCGCTGACGGGGGCATGGATCGTCGCACTGGAGCTTTTTGCGAAGCTCCTGTTCTCGCGCGCCATCCGCAAGGTCACGGTGCAGGGAGGCTGATATGCGCTACGTCCATCTCTATCTCACCTGCATCAAGCGCAGCATGATCTCCCGGCTGGAATATAAAAAGGACACGCTCGTCGCGCTGTCCTCGTTCTTCTTCTCCAACCTCTGCTCCCTTGCTGCGCTTTATTTCATTCTGCAGTCCATTCCGGTGCTCGCGGGCTATTCGCTGCCCGAGGTTGGCTTCTTCTACGGCTTTTCGATGCTGCCGATCGCGCTCGATCATCTGTTCAGCGACGAGCTGTGGCTGGTGGCCTATCGCCGGGTCCAGGACGGGGACATGGACATGCACTTCCTGCGCCCGGTGCCGGTGCTGTTCCAGGTCTTTGCCGAAACCTTCCAGCCGGAGGGCTTCGGCGAGCTGATCCTCGGCGCGGCGCTGATCGCCGTCTGCGCTTCGAATCTCACCGTCACCGTCACCTTCGGATCCGTCGCCGTGCTGTTCGTCGGCGCTCTCTTCGGCGCGGCGATCATCACCTCGCTCAAGATAGCGATGGCGGCGTTGGCCTTCATCTTCAAGCGCAGCGGGCCGCTGCTCCAGGTGATCTACAACTTCTCGAATTACGCCAAATACCCGCTGGCCATCTATCCGGACTTCATCCGCGTGCTTTTGATCTTCGTGCTGCCCTTCGGGCTGTTCATTTCTCTGCCGGTCGACACGCTGCTTTACGGAAAGCACAACCCGTGGCTGCTCTGCGGCGCGATCATCGGCTGCGCCGCCGTCTTCTTCGCCCTCGCCGTGTGGGTCTGGACTGCCTGTGAGCGTCGTTATGAATCGACGGGAAGCTGAGAAACAGCGGAATCGGGCGTTCTTGCCGGAAATAGTGAAAGAGCGAGGCTGAGGGTTCAAGCTTTGAACCCTCAGCCTCGCTTTGCGCTTGGCACAAGGC
>JBGUZD010000055.1:0-10086 GCA_045222695.1 Candidatus Limivicinus sp. | reverse complement strand
GAGGACGGAGGCGTTCACGGGCTCCTGGTCATAGGTCTCGGGGTTCATGAAGTAGTACAGATCGCCGTCGTTGTAGAGATACTCCATGGTGACACGGTCGACCGTCGCGTTCTCGAACTTGGCGGTGGGGTTGAACGAGGTCTCGGTCACGGCGCCGGTGATGACGTTCTTCATCTTGGTGCGGACGAAGGCCGCGCCCTTGCCGGGCTTGACGTGCTGGAACTCGACGACCTGCATGACCTGGCCGTCCATCTCAAAGGTAACGCCGTTTCTGAAATCGCCTGCAGTAATCATAAGGGGAACCTCCCGATCAATAGTTTTCTCTGTTGAAATGCTTTAGCTGGTATATTTTACAGTATTTTCAGCGCTTTTGCAAGAGTTTTTCTGCGCGTGCGGAGGACCTTCAGTTCTTCAGCACGATCAGTTCGGATTTCGGGGCTTTGGTGATGACCTCGGCGCCGTTTTCGCGGATGATCATCACGTCCTCGATGCGCACGCCGAACCTGCCGGGCAGGTAGATGCCCGGCTCGGCCGAGCAGACGTCGTTCACGGCCATGGGGGCCTCGCCGCGCGGGCCGGCCATCGGCGGCTCGTGGATGTCGAGGCCGAGGCTGTGGCCGAAGCCGTGGCCGAAATACGCGCCGTAGCCCGCCTTTTCGATCACGTCGCGCGCCGCCTTGTCGATCAGCTTGCCCGGCACGCCGGAGCGCGCCGCGGCGATGCCCGCCAGCTGCGCCTCGAGCACGATGCCGTAGACCCTGCGCATCTCCTCGGTGGCGTATCCCACCGCCACGGTGCGCGTCATGTCCGAGCAGTAGCCGCCCGAGAGGCTGCCGAAGTCCATCGTCACGAAGTCGCCCTCGCGGATCGGCTCGTCGCCGGGGACGCCGTGGGGCATCGAGGTCTTCGCGCCCGTGACCACGATGGGATCGAAGGAATTGCCCTCGCTGCCGTTTTTGAGCATATGGTACACGAGCTCCGCCATGACCTCCTTCTCGGTCATGCCCGGGCGGATGATCCCCAGCACGGCCTCGAGCGCCTTTTCGCTGATGCGCTGGGCGCGGATCATGCAGGCGATCTCCTCCTCGCTCTTCGAGGCGCGCAGCTCCGCCAACAGACCGCCCGCGGGCAGGAGCGGCAGCCCGAGCGCCTTCTCCGCCGCGCTCCAGCGCGCGAAGCTGAGCTTTTCGTCCTCCGCGGCGAGCTTTTCGGCCCCGCATTCTTTCAGCGCGGCGCGCAGCAGGTCGTTGAGGCTCCTCTCGCGGTCAAACATCTGCACCGTGCAGCAGCCGCCCGCGGTCTTTTCCGCGGCCTCGATGTAGCGCGAGTCGGTCAGCAGCCAGGCCTTTTTCCGCCCGACCAGGACCGCCCCGTCGGTGAAGGGGAAGCCCGCCGCATAGCGCTGGTTCTTCTCGTCGGTGAGGAGGATCGCGTCGAGCCCTCTGCGGCCGAGCGCCTCCTGGATGCGCTGGATGTTGTTCATATGCCTGTTTCCTCCGATGTCGGCCGCGGGAAGCTCACGATGAAAACGGAGCCCTGCGGCTTGTTTTGTCCGACGGCGATCGTGCCGCCGTGCGCGAGCACCGCGTCGTGCACGATGCTCAGTCCCAGGCCGCTGCCGCCCGAGGCGCGCGAGCGGGCCTTGTCCACCCGGTAAAAGCGGGCGAAGATGTTCAGCCGGTCCTCCTCCGGGATGCCGATGCCGGTGTCTGAGACGCTGAGCACGACCCTGTCGCCCTCGAGCGCCGTCTTCACCAGCACGGAGCCGTCGGGGACATTGTATTTCACGGCGTTTTCCATGAGGTTGAACACGATGTGGAACATATCGTCCGTGTTCGCCATGACCACGCAGCCGTCCTCGAGCTCGCAGCGGATCTTCACGCCCTTCTCCGCGGCGAGCGGGCGGAGCACGGCCAGGGCGTCCACCGCGGTCTGCTTGATGTCCACCGGCTCGTCGATCACCTGAACGTCGTCGTCGAGCCGCGAGAGGTCGAGCAGCTTTTCCGTCGTGCGCTGCAGCCGCTCGGCCTCGTGGCCGATGTCCGCGGCGAACTCGCGCATCGTCGGGGCGTCCATGCCGTTGTTCTGCACGATGCTGTCCGACAGCAGGCGGATCGAGGCCAGCGGGGTCTTGAGCTCGTGCGAGGCGTCGGAGACGAAGCGGCGGCGCTGCTTTTCCGTGTCCTCGAGGCGCGCGGTGAGCTGGTTGAACTCGTCGCCGAGCTCGGTGATCTCGTCGCGTCCGCGCGTTGCGAGGCGGTGGGAATAGTCGCCGCCGGCCACGATGCGGATCGAGCGCACCAGCTCGCGCATGCGGCGCAGCAGCACCGTGGAGAACAGCGCCGCGAACAGCAGCGCCACCGCGCCGATGGCCGCGGAAAAGCGCAGCAGACGCGACTGGATATCGGAGATGACCGCCGCGCGCTCGGTGTCCTCCTCGCAGAGATAGACCGCGCCGATCGTCGCGCCGCGGCTGGTGACGGGCATCGCGTAGGAGCTGGAAAAGGTCTTGTCGGAAAAGTGTGAGCGGAAGACGCATTTCCCTTCCAGCGAGGCGAGGATGTCCGCGTTGTCGGACGCGCCGCCGAGCGGCGCCGCGTCGTCGTAGAGCACCGCGCCGTCCGCCCCGGCGACCACCGTGCGCGAGTAGCCGCCCAGATCGAGCAGCTGCAGCACCTCGCGCACGCTCTCGGGCGCGAGCCGGTCAAGGCCGGAGAGCGACGAGGCCACGACCGCGGCCTGGCCGGAGAGCGCGCTGCGCTTCTCCTCGAAGATCAGGTCGCGCGAGGAGGTGATCGGGTAGATATTCAGGATGACCAGAAAGATCAGCAGCACGGCCGTGATGAAAGCCAGCAGCTGGATGCGGATACTGTGCATGGCAATATTCCTTCTTTGCAGCCTTCCCCCGGGGGAAGGTGGCGCGGCGCAGCCGTGACGGATGAGGGACCGCCGCGCGTCGTTATCTCTTGTCGGTCAGCCTTGAGGCCGACCGCTTTTCTCCCGGGAAAGCCCTTGGCTCCGTCTCAGTCGGCGAAGTAGTAGCCGACGCCCCACTTGGTGATGATATACTCCGGCTGGGCCGGGTTGAGCTCCAGCTTTTCGCGCAGGCGGCGGATGTGCACGTCCACCGTGCGCGTGTCGCCCTGATAGTCGTAGCCCCAGACGAGGTTGAGCAGGTTCTCGCGGCTGTACACGCGGCCGGGGTTCTTCATCAGGAACTCGATGAGGTCGAACTCCTTCATCGTCAGCTCGACGCTCTTGCCGTCCTTGAAGGCGCTGCGGCGCTCGGAATCGATCGTGATGTGGCCGCGCTGCAGCACCGACGGCGGCGCGCTCGGCGGCACGCTGATCGAGGCGCGGCGCAGCAGGGCGCGCACGCGGGCCTTGAGCTCCAGGATATCGAAGGGCTTGGTCACGTAATCGTCCGCGCCGGACTCGAAGCCCATCAGCAGGTCGGCGCTCTCGCTGCGCGCCGTGAGCATGATCACGGGCACGGTCGAGAAGCTGCGGATCTCCTGGCAGGCCTGCAGGCCGTCCTTCTTCGGCATCATCAGATCGAGGATGATCAGATCGTAGGCGTTTTCCCGCGCCATGGCGACGGCGGCCTCGCCGTCGTAGCAGCAGTCCACGCTGTAGCCCTCGCTTTCGAGGTTGAATTTGATGCCCTTGACCAGCAGCACCTCGTCGTCGACGACCAGGATCTTCATGCGCGTCCCTCCCCCTCAGGTGATTTTCAGTTGCATTTTGCGTCCGCAAACCGTATAATAACAATACTATATCACAGATCGTTCCCTCTCACTATACCACATTCCGTGAAAAACGGGAGAGCAAAATGAAAAAAAACAAGATCCTTCCTCTTTTGATATCGCTCTGCCTGCTCTTTTCGCTCTTCGCGCCCGCCGCCTCCGCTCTGGACGAGCCTCCGCTGCACAGCGCGAAGGCCGTCGTGCTGGCGGACATGGACAGCGGAAGACTGCTCTATGAGATGAACAAGGACGAGCAGCGCTCCCCGGCGAGCCTGACGAAGATCATGACCGTGATGCTCGCCGTCGAGGCGCTCGAGCGCGGAGAGGTCAGTCTCGACGAGATGGTCACCGCGCAGGCGGACTGTCTCGCGGGGCTCAACACCGACAGCAGCACCTCCGGCATCCAGCCCGGCGAGATCATCAGCTATCAGGACCTGCTGTACTGCGCGATGGTCCACAGCGCCAACGAGGCCTGCAACATCCTGGCCCACCGCGTGTCGGGCAGCGTGCCGGCCTTCGTCGAGCTGATGAACCGCCGCGCCGCGGAGCTGGGCTGCACGAGCACGCATTTCTCCGATCCCAACGGCCTGTCCAACGAAAACCACTACACCACGGCCTATGAGATGTATCTCATCACGCGCGAGGCGCTCGAGCATCCGCTCTTCGCCGAGATCTGCAACACGCGCGGCTACGACATGGCCGCCACGAACCTGTCGCAGGCGCGCTCCTTCGCCAACTCCAACGCGCTGATCACTGCGGATTCGGAGTACGGCAGCTCCTACGTCTACCCGGCGGCCTCCGGCGTCAAGACCGGCTTTACCCAGCTGGCGGGCTACTGCCTGGTCTCCACGGCCGAAAAGGACGGCGTGCGTCTGCTCGCCGTGGTCATGGGCTGCGACGGCTGGCTCAACGCCGGCATCGACGAGTACGAGAATTTCACCGATACGATCAGGCTCTACAACTGGGCCTTTTCGAACTTCAGCTACCGCCAGGCGGTCTCCTCGCTGAGCACGGTCACGCGCGTCGAGGTCGAAAACGCCGTCGAGACCGACGCCTACGCCTCCCTCCGGCCGCAGAACGACGTGACGCTGCTGCTGCCGAAGGACCTCAACCTCGAATCGGTCGAGCTCTCGCCGACGATCTATACCGAAAAGCTCGTCGCGCCGATCGAGGCGGGCACGGTGCTCGGCCGCGCGGAGATCCTCATCGACGGCAGGAGCTACGGCAGCGTCGACCTGATCAACGCCCTGAAGGTCGAGCTCTCGCGAAAGGAATTCGTGAACCGGCGCGTCCACGAGACCTTCTCCAGCCCCTGGATCATCGTGCTGATCGTCGTGCTGGCGATCCTCGCAATCGGCTATCTGACGCTGGTGCTGCGCTACCGCGCGCAGAGAAGGAAATACCTGCGCCGCAAGCGCGAGCTGGCCGCCCGCCGCGCCGCCCGCGAGCGCAGCGCGGATCCGCCGCTCTCCGTGGAGAGCACGCGGCGTCTCGCCGTCTTCGTCGACGAGGAGATGCAAAAGCGCGAGCACAAAGAGTGAACGCGATAAAAAAGAGCTGTGAGCCTTAACGGCTCACAGCTCTTTTTTTGTTTTTCCGCTCATCCCATGCGGACGAGGACGGACACGCGCGCGCCCGCGGGCTGCACGGGCAGAACCTTTCCTTCGATCTCGCGGCCGTCGACCGTGACGGAGCGCAGGCCCTTTTCCGCGCCCTCCGGGTTCTCCACCGTGATCTCGTAGAGCGCGCCGCGGAAGCGGCGAGTGATCGTGAAGCGGCGCAGGAAAGACGGGACGCAGGGGTCGATCCTCAGGCCGTCGAGCGTGGGCTGCACGCCCAGGATCGCCTGCGAGACGCTCAGGAAGGTCCAGGCGGCGGTGCCGGTGAGCCAGCTGTTCTTGGCCTCGCCGAAGCTCGGCGCGTCCTTTCCGGCGATCATCTGGCTGTAGACGTAGGGCTCGGTGCGATGGATCTCGCTGATGTCCTCGATATAGGCGGGGGCGGTGCGGCGGTAGACCTCGAAGGCGCGCTCGCCGTGGCCCAGCTCGGCCTCTGCGCAGACGATCCAGGGGTTGTTGTGGCAGAAGATGCCCGCGTTCTCCTTGTAGCCGGGGGGATAGCTCGAGATCTCGCCGAGCTCGAGCCGGTAGCGGGTATAGGCGGGCTGCAGCAGCACGATGCCGTATTGGGTGTCAAGCCGCTCCTTCACGCTCCGGAGCGCCTTTTCCGCCTCGCCCGTTTCTTTGCCGATGCCGGCCATGACGCACATGCCCTGCGGCTCGATGAAGATCTGGCCCTCCTCGCATTCCTTCCCGCCGACGACCTTGCCGAAGGCGTCGAAGGCGCGGCGGAACCACGCGCCGTCCCAGCCCGCGTCGAGCGCGGCCTTTTCGACGGCGGCGATCGCCTCGTCGCCCGCCGCGGCCTCGTCGTCAAGGCCGAGATGGCGGCAGATGTCGGTCCAGGCGCGGCCGTACTTGACGAACATGCCGGCGATGAACACGCTCTCCGCCACGGGGCCCTCGCTCGGGCCGGTGATCTGGAAGCTCTCGCCCGGATGCTCGGAGAAGCAGTTGAGGTTGAGGCAGTCGTTCCAGTCCGCGCGGCCGATCAGCGGCAGGCCGTGCGGCCCGAGATGCGTGCGGGTATAGTTGAAGCTGCGCCGCAGATGCTCCAGCAGCGGCTGCGCCAGGGACGGATCGTTGTCGAAGTCCACGCTCTCGTCGAGGATGCTCCAGTCGCCGGTCTCGCGCAGATAGGCGTCCGTGCCCGCGATCAGCCACAGCGGATCGTCGTTGAAGCCGCTGCCCACGGCGAGGTTGCCCTTTTTGGTCAGGGGCTGGTACTGGTGATAGGCGCTGCCGTCGGGGAACTGCGTGGCGGCGATGTCGAGGATGCGCTCGCGCGCCCGCTCGGGGATCATGTGCACGAAGCCCAGCAGATCCTGGCAGGAGTCGCGGAAGCCCATGCCGCGGCCCATGCCGGACTCAAAGTAGCTGGCCGAGCGGCTCATGTTGAAGGTGACCATGCACTGGTACTGGTTCCAGATATTGACCATGCGGTCGAGCTTCTCCTCGCCGGAGGACACGCGGTAGTTCGAAAGGAGCGCGTCCCAGTGCGCGCGCAGCGCCTCCATCGCCTCGTCGAAGGCGGCGGGGGCGGCGTAGCGGGCGATCATGGCCTCGGCGCGCGTCTTGTTCACGACGCCGGGAGCGGCCCATTTTTCCTCCCGCGGGTTTTCGATATAGCCCAGGCCGAAGAGGATGGCCGTGCTCTCGCCGGGGGCGAGGGAAAGGTCGAACTGCTGGGCCGCGACCGGCTGCCAGCCGTGGGCCGCGCTGCCCGTGCAGCCCGCGCCGAAGACGGCCTCCGGCCGCGCCGGGCTGCCGTAGACGCCGATGAAGGCCTCGCGGGAGGTGTCGAAGCCGTCGGGCATCCGATCGGCCCAGAAGACGGCGTAGTGGTCGCGCCGCTCGCGGTACTCGGTCTTGTGATAGATCGCCGCGCCGCAGACCTCGACCTCGCCGGTGGAGTAGTTGCGCTGGAAGTTCGAGCCGTCGTCCATCGCGTCCCAGAGGCAGAATTCCACATAGGGGAAGAGGCGCAGCTCTTTTTCCGTCTTTCCGTCGTTGCGGACGGTGACGCGCATGAGCAGGCAGTCGTCGCCCTGCGGGACGAGCAGCTCCTGCGAGACGGCGACGCCGTCCTTCTCGCCCTCGATCACGGTGTAGCCCAGGCCGTGACGGCACTCGTAGCGGTCGAGCCCGGTCTGTACGGGCTGCCAGCCGGGGTTCCAGACGCTCTCGCCGTCCTTGATATAAATACGGAAGCCCTCGGAGTCGAGGGGGCAGTTGTTGTAGCGGTAGCGCGTCAGACGCCGCAGCCGCGCGTCGCGGTAAAAGGCGTAGCCGCCCGCCGTGTTGGAGCAGAGCGTGAAGAAGGCCTCGCTGCCGAGGTAGTTGATCCAGGGCAGGGGCGTGCGCGGCGTGGTGATCACGTATTCCCGGCGCGCGTCGTCGAAATATCCGAATCGCATAGACATGTTCTCCTTATGCTTAAGAAAACGTTTAAGTGTCTTCCTTCCCGTTTAGGTTAGCCGATTCCCCTCAAAAAAGCAAGCATTTTTTCTGTGATTTGCTTTCTTTTTTGTATTTTTTCGCCGCGTCTTTTTCATAGCCGCGTGAGAAAAGAAAAAGTGCTCGGCATTTTTAACAAAATTCTTTGCGTTGTTCTGTGCAAAGCAAACAAAATTTTGCGATTTTTCCGCGCCTACTTGCTTTTTTATCGCTTTTGCGCTATTTTGTTGGTAACGAAAACGTTTAAGCACAGGAGGCTGGCCGGCGTGGTTTCGATCAAAGACATCGCAAGCTCGTGCGGCGTCTCCATCGCTACGGTCAGCAAGGCGCTCAACGGGCACCGTGACGTCAGCGACGAGACGCGCGAGCGCGTCTGCCGCACGGCCGAGGAGCTGGGCTATCTGGCCAACGCCTCCGCCCGCGCGCTCAAGACCAACCGCAGCTACAACATCGGCGTGCTCTTCGTCGACGAGCGGAGCAGCGGCCTGGCGCACGAATACTTCTCCGCGGTGCTCGACAGTCTCCGCGTCGAGGCCGAGGTCAACGGCTACGACATCACCTTTATCAACCGCACCGTGGCGCAGCGCCCCACCACCTATCTGCAGCATTGCCTTTACCGCGGCGTCGACGGCGTGGTGATCGCCTCGGTGGACTTCCACGATCCCATGGTCATCGAGCTGGTCGAATCCGAGATCCCCGTCGTGACGATCGACCATGTGTTCAACAACCGCATCGCGATCATGTCCGACAACGTGCACGGCATGGAACAGCTCGTCCGCTACGTCGTCGGCAAGGGCCACCGGAAGCTCGCCTTCATCCACGGCGAACGCACGACCGTCACCGAAAGCCGTCTCGTCGGCTTCCACCGCGCCTGCGAGGAGCTCGGCGTCGAGGAAAAGAAGGAATACCTCGTCCAGGGCGCCTTCCACGACACGCTCGCCTGCTATGAGGCGACGAAAAAGCTGCTCGCGCTGCCGGAGCGGCCCAGCTGCATCTTCTTCCCGGACGATTTTTCCTTCATCGGCGGTCTCAACGCCATCGCGGAGGCCGGCCTGCGCATCCCGGAGGACATCTCCGCCGTCGGTTACGACGGCATCCGTCTCGCCGAGGTCATCAGCCCGAAGCTGACGACCTGGCGTCAGAGCACGACGGGGCTCGGCCGCGAGGCGGCCGCCCGGCTCATCGAGCTCATCGAGCATCCCAGGACCACGCTCATCGACCGGCAGATCGTGTCGGGCCGCCTGTGGGAGGGCGAGAGCGTGAAGGATCTGAACTCCCCCGAACAAGAACAACGGTGATCCGTGGGGAAACCCACAATATATAGAATCACACAATAATTTTTAGGAGGAAAAGAAATGAAAAAGCTCATCGCAATGCTTCTGGCCCTCGTCATGGTGTTTGCGCTCTGCGCCTGCGGCCAGCAGGCTGCTCCGGCTCCCGCTGCCGAAGCTCCCGCCGCCGAGGCTCCCGCTGCAGAGGCTCCCGCCGCCGAGGCTCCCGCTGCCGAGGCCCCTGCCGCCGAAGGCAAGGTCTTCAACATCTACGCCTGGAACGAGGAGTTCAAGGGCTTCTTTGAGAAGTACTACACCGTTCCCGAAGGCGTGACCGTCAACTGGATCATCACCCCGAGCGACAACAACGCCTATCAGGACAAGCTGGACACGACCCTGCTCAACCAGGCCACCGCGCCCGACGATGAGAAGGTCGACCTGTTCCTGGCCGAAGCCGACTACATCCAGAAGTACGCCGACTCCGACTTCACCCAGGACATCACCGCTCTCGGCGTCAACGATTTCTCCAACACGTACAAGTACACCGTTCAGGCCGCGTCCGATGAGAACGGCGTCGTGAAGGGCGTCTCCTTCCAGTGCTGCCCCTCCGCGCTGATCTATCGCCGCTCCATCGCCAAGGACGTTCTCGGCACCGATGATCCCGCCGAGGTCCAGGCCAAGCTCGACAGCTGGGAGAAGTTCGAGGCTGTCGCCGCCGACGCCAAGGCCAAGGGCTACTACATGACCGCTTCCTTCGCCGAGACCTACCGTCCCTTCTCCAACAACTGCACCTCCGCCTGGGTCGACGAGAACAACAACCTGCAGTTCGACGACCAGATCCTCGCCTGGATCGCCCAGACCGAGAAGTTCTGCGAGAATGAGTACACGCTGGCTGACTCCGGCATTTGGGATCAGCCCAAGAACGACCAGATGTTCGCCGACGGCAAGACCATGTGCTTCTTCGGCCCGGCCTGGTACTTCAACTTCTGCATG
>JBGUZD010000054.1:0-3119 GCA_045222695.1 Candidatus Limivicinus sp. | reverse complement strand
ACGGACATGTCGTAGATCTTCTGCGCGGGGTCGACCTCGAAGCCGTAGAGCGCGCAGATCTCGCGGATCTTCTGCGAAGCGGCCTTCAGATCGAGCTTGCCGGGCAGGCCGAGCACGATGTTCTCGGCCGCGGAGAGCACGTCGACCAGCTTGAAGTGCTGGTGGATCATGCCGATGCCGAGATCGAAGGCGTCCTTCGGCGAGCGGATCACGACGCCCTTTCCGTCGATCGAGATCGTGCCCTCGTCCGGAAAATAGATGCCGGAGAGCATGTTCATCAGCGTGGTCTTGCCGCTGCCGTTTTCGCCCAGCAGCGCCAGGATCTCGCCGCGGTAGATGTCCAGCCAGACCTTGTCGTTGGCCACGGTGGGGCCGAAGGTCTTGGTGATGTTGCGCATTTTGACGGCGGGAGTCTTGTTGTCCAATGTCAGGCCTCCTTTGAAAAATGCCGATATGCTGTAAAGAGCAACGCAGGGACTGTTGCCCCCACGCTGCTCTTTGCAGCATATCTTCCGGGAAAGGCTGTGCAAAAAGCAGTCTTTTGATGCGGATCGGGAAGTCCCGGAGAGATCCGGGACTTCCCGAAAGGCTTATCAGGCGTCGATGTTGGTGATGCCGTCGATGAACAGATCGAAGTAAGGAGCGGAGCGGTACTCGGACTCGTGGAAGTAGCCGTCGGCGATGACGTTGGTCTCGGGGACGAAGTCGCCCATGTCGTCAACGTCGGCCAGGTACTCGGTCAGGGTGGCGCCGTCCTTGGTCCAGGTGGCGGTATCGAAGACCTTCAGGCTGCCGTCGGCCAGGGCGGCCTGGACCTCGGCGAGCTTCTCGGCAGTGCCGGCAGCGGCGGCCTGCTCGTTGACGTCGGTGATCTTGACGGAGCCGGTCGCGATGGTGCCGGTCCAGTCAGCGGGGATCTCCTTGCCTTCGGCAACGCACTGCATGGCGAACTTCATGTAGGGAGCCCAGTCGATGCGGGAGGCGACGATGAAGGTGTCGGGGCAGGCGTCGGCGGCGGAGCCGTTGTAGAACACGAAGGGGATGCCGTTGGCCTGGCACTCGGTGGGAGCGCCCATGGAGTCGGCATGCTCGGACAGGAGGACGCAGCCGCGGCTGATGAGCTTGGTGGCGCCTTCCTTCTCAAGGGTCGGGTCGTACCAGGAGTTGGTGAAGGTCACTTCCATCGTGGCGCTGGGGCAGACGTAGCGGACGCCGAGGAAGAAGGAGGTGAAGCCGGAGACGACTTCGGCGTAGGGGAACGCGCCGATGTAGCCGACCTTGGCCTCTTCGGCGGTGATCTCGCCGCTCTCGATCATCTCGTTGAGCTTCATGCCCGCGGCGACGCCGCCCAGGAAACGGCCCTCATAGATGGAGGCGAAAGCGTTGTGGTAGTTGGCCAGGCCGACGGTGTGGGCCTGGGTGCCGGTGGCGTGGCAGAACTGGACC
Organism: Candidatus Limivicinus sp.; assembly: GCA_045222695.1. GTDB lineage: Bacteria > Bacillota > Clostridia > Oscillospirales > Oscillospiraceae > Limivicinus. Next base: position 1,673 of record JBGUZD010000054.1, on the reverse strand, counting down.
TCGGGGAATTCCTTGGCGGCCTGGATCAGGAAGGGCTCGTGGCCGAAGGAGTCGGCGAAGATGAAGTTGCAGCCTTCGTCAACGAGCTCGGCGGCGGTGTCGTAGCACTCCTGGCCTTCGGGAACGCCGGTCTTGAGCAGATACTCAACACCCAGCTCCTCGCAGGCTTCCTTCGCGGCGTTGATGAAGTTGAGGTCGTAGGTGGAGTTCTCGTCGTGCAGGAAGATGAAGCCGGCCTTGACGGCGGGAGCGGCGGGAGCCTCGGCGGCGGGAGCTTCGGCGGCGGGAGCCTCGGCAGCGGGGGCTTCGGCAGCGGGAGCCTCGGCGGCGGGGGCGGGGGCCGCGGTCTGGCCGCAGGCGCAGAGGGCGAACACCATCACGAGCGCGAGGAGCATAGCGATAGTCTTTTTCATAATGTCTCTCCTTTTCATATTTCCGCATACCGCCTGCCATAAAAGCAAACTCGCACTGTCTTGCCGGTGAACGACAAAGACAATGCGAAAAACAACACAAGAGACGCAGTAGGAAAAACACTGCGCCCTCGAAATAGTCTTCGATAGTCCGGTCATTTACGGCGTCCGGGTAGAAACTTCAAATCCATATCATTTGCTATATATCGAAAGCGGTATTCGGTTTTTACAGTACCAACATATCAGCTAAATCGACAAAAGTCAACTGTGTTATTTCGCAGATTTGCACAGAAGAAGAAAAGCGGATTTGTGTGAAGTGCACAAATCCGCTTTAGCGCGATAAAATCCCGAAAGCCTTGCGGGAGAATGGTTTACAGAATAATAGGAAAAAACAGGAAAGTCGTGGTCCGACCTCAGCCAAAGCGCAGGAAATCGTCGCCCATTTCGACGATCCGGGCCAGGGATTCGACCCTCATCCCGGCGGCTCTCAGCGCGTCTCCGCCGCCCTGGAAGCGCTTCTCGATCGCGATGCCCGCGCCCACGACCGTCGCGCCCGCCTGCTCGCAGAGGGACTTCAGGCCGATCAGCGCCGCGCCGGTGGCGAGAAAGTCGTCCACGATCAGCACGCGGTCGCCCGGATGCAGGTAATCCTTCGACACCAGCACGGTGTTTTTGTTGCCGTGCGTGAAGGATTCGACCTCGGCGGCCCAGACGCGGTCGGAGAGGTTCTTCGTCTTGCTCTTCTTGGCGAAGACCATCGGGCAGCCGAAGACGCAGCCCGTCACGGCCGCGATGGCGATGCCGCTGGCCTCGATCGTGAGGATCTTGTTCACGCCCTCGCCGCCGAAGAGGCGATGGAACTCCTGCGCCATCTCCCACAGCAGCGCGGTGTCGATCTGGTGGTTGAGGAAGTTGTCCACCTTCAGGATGCCGCCGGGCAGCACCTTTCCGTCGGACAGGATGCGATCTTCGAGCAGTTTCATAAGAATATCCTCCACAGTACCGAAAAAAGCCCGTCTTGAAGGCAGACAGGCTTGTTTCGGGTAATGTTCAATTACACAGCGCGGGTGACCTTGCCGCTGCGGAGGCAGCGGGTGCAGACGTAGACATGCTGAGGAGTCCCGTCGACGATGGCCTTGACGCGCTTCACGTTCGGCTTCCAGGTACGGTTGGAGCGTCTGTGGGAGTGGCTGACCTTGATGCCGAAGGACACGCCCTTGTCACAGAACTGGCACTTTGCCATCTTTGAAGCACCTCCTTGCT
>JBGUZD010000053.1:0-6248 GCA_045222695.1 Candidatus Limivicinus sp. | reverse complement strand
TACCACAGGGTATACCTGACTAAACTCATATATGACACGCCGGGGTGGGGGGCCGGCGCTTAAAACGCGCCGCCCGCTTCAGGTTACGGATATGCTCAGGCGGCCGGGGAGAAGCCGACGCTTTCGAAGACGGCGGCGGCTTCGGGGCCTCTGAGGTAATCGAGGAAGGCCTGGGCGGCCTCGGGATGCTTGCTGACGTTCAGCACGGCGGCGGGGTAGATGACCTGACCGCACATCTCGGCGGTGGCGGTGTCGACGATCTCGAGACCGGCGCTGAAGGCGTCGGTGGCGTACACGACGCCGCAGTCGACGCTGCCTTCCTTGACCTGCGTGGTGACTTCCTTGACGTTGGTGCCGTAGGTCAGCACGCCGGCCTTGGCGAGCGCGTCCTCATCGAGACCGTAGAAGGCGAAGATCTTCTGGGTGTACTGGCCGACGGGCACGTCGCTGTTGCCCATGGCGAAGAGCACGTCGCCCTTCTTGAGCAGCTCGACGAGCTGATCGAAGCTCTCGACGCCCTTGGGGTTGCCCTCGGGGACGACCAGAGCGACCTTGTTCTCGAGCAGGTTGATGCGGCTGCCCTGCAGCACGAAGTCAAGCCCGTCGGGGTTCTTCTCCGCATCGCAGGATACGTCGAGCGCGTTCATCTGCTTGGGAGCGGCGGAGATGAACAGGTCGCAGTCCGCACCTTCCTGGATCTGGGTCTTCAGCGTGCCGGAGGAGTCGAAGTTATAGGTGATGGTCACGCCGGGATTGGCGGCCTCGTAGAGGCCCTTGATCTCGGTCATCGTGTCGGTCATCGAGGCCGCGGCGAAGACGACGAGCTCGACCTCTTCCGGCGCGGGCGCGGGCTCTTCGGCGGGAGCCGGCTCTCCGGCTTCGGTCTGCTCTGCCGGCTGTTCGGCCGCCGGAGCGGGTGTCGCAGGCGCGGCCGTCTGGCCGCAGGCTGCCAGCGCCAGGACCATCGTCAGCGCCAGCAGCAGTGCGAGGATTTTCTTCATTCTTCTGTCTCCTTTTCCCGTATTTCAGGGAGTTAAATTTATACAAACACGGCTTTACGTGTTCGTATACGAAGAGGGATCAGGTGCCTTTTCCGAAGCCGCACTCGGGGAAGTGGCACTCCGGGCAGTTGAGGCACAGACCGCCGTGGCCGAGGGCGGCGAGATGCTCGCGGGTGATCGGCGTGTCGGTCACAAGATAGGGCAGCAGGAGGTCGAAAATCGTGCGCCGGGCGTACATCACGCAGCCGGGCAGGCCGCAGACGGGCCGTCCGTCGGGCATGTAGGACACGAGGAACATCGCGCCGGGCAGCACCGGCGAGCCATAGGAGACGATCCTCGCCCCCGTGTTCCTGATCGCGAGCGGCGTGCGGTCGTCGGGGTCGACGCTCATGCCGCCGCTGCACACGACCATCTCGCAGCCCTTCGAGAGCATATCGAGGATCGCGGCGGTGATCTTCTCGTGGTCGTCGTTCAGGGTGACGTGCTCTGTCATCACGCTGCCGCCGAACTCTTTGAGCTTCTCGACGATGACGGGCGTGAAGGTGTCCCGGATGCGGCCGTAAAAGACCTCGTTGCCGGTCGTGACGACGCCGACCTTCTTTGCCTTGAGCGGCACGAGCTTCAAAAGCGGCTCGCCGCCCACGGCCTCCCTGGCGCGCTCCATCTTTTCCTTTTCGATGATCAGCGGGATCACGCGCATCGCGGCGAGCTTCTCGCCCTTGCGCACCACAAAGCCCGAGGCGCGCGTGGCGATCATCATCTCGCCGAGCGAGTTGATCGTGCGCAGGCGCTCCACGTCGACGAGCAGCAGCCCGTCGATGTCGGCGACGAGCTCGATCTTGCCCTCCTTCGGTTCGGAGGCGTGCATGTGCTCGTTCTGGCAGAGCGAGCGCAGCACCTCGGCAGCGTCGTCCTCATGGAGCATGTTCTCGTTGTTTTCCCAGATGTAGATATGGTCCTTGCCCACGCTCAGCAGCACGGGCACGTCCTCTTCGCGGATGATGTGTCCCTTGCGGAACACGGGGCCCTTCTTTTCGTCCTTGATGATCTGCGTGATGTCGTGGCAGAGCATATGCCCCACCGCGTCCTGGGTGCGCATCAGTTTCATGGTCTGTCCTCTCTCCCTCCGTTTATCGGATCAGCTCCGCTCCGCAGAGCCTGTTGATCTCGTCTCTCCATTTCCTTGCCGCGGCGTATCTGCGCGCGTGCGCCTCGATCGCCTCCGGCGTCGTGCACTTCGCGGCCGACGCGGCAAAGCGCTCGTCGATCGGAACGCGCCTGTCTCCGCGCACGGCCTTGTCCGCGAGGTATAGGACGGCGGCCTCGTCGAGGGCCGCGCTCTCGAGCTCGTGGTGCTGCCGGACGATCTCCGCGATCCCCGGATAGCCCAGCGCGCCGAGCCGCCGCGCGCCGAGCGCGGCGTGGTCCGGTTCTCCGCGCGCGATGTCGTGCAGCAGCGCGGCGGCGTGCAGCGCGTCCGCGTCGAGCGGCGCGCCCTTTTCCCGCAGCGCCCCGCCCAATTCATCCGCGAGCGCGGCCACGGCGCGGCAGTGAGCGCGCAGCGCCTCGTCCGCTCCGGCGGCGGAGAGCAGCGCCCCGCAGACCTCGTCCGTGAGCGCGGGCCGCGGCGCGCCGAGCCGCTCAAAGGACGCGAGCCTTTCGCCTTCAAAGCGCAGTCTCGTCAGCGAGCAATATTCCAGCCCGTCCCGGCTCCCGATCAGGCTTGCGATCGCGCCCTTGTGGCTGACGGCGGCGAGCTCTCCTTCGCTCTCGGCGAGGATGCGCCGCAGCGCCGCCTCCATGCGCGCGCGGACCTCCGATTCGCTTTCCGCCCCGGCGGGCGTCAGCGTGGGGTCTTTTTCCCGCGCGGCGTAGAGCGCGGGAAAGTTTTCTTTGATCGCGGCGAAGGACAGTCCGTCCCATTCGCCCATATCCTGCTCTTCCAGCCCCGGCGCGACCGTCGGCGCGGCGCAGAGGGCCGCGGCGGTCTGCCTCGCGCGGGTGAGCGCGCTGCAGTACACCGCCGTCGCGTCGCGCAGCTCCGGCGCGAAGGGCAGCAGCGCGGCCTGCAGCCGGCCGATCGCCCCCAGGGGAAAATCGCTCCGTCCGCCGACGCACCAGCGCTCGCCCAAAGGGATGTCCGGCATCGCGTGGCGGATGAGATACAGCGTCCTCATCACAGCTCGTCGCGGAAGTATTGCTCAAAGAGAGCGGAAGCCTGCTGCCGCAGCTCCTCGGAAAAACGCTCGTAGCAGCCCAGCAGCCGCTTGCCCTTTTCCGTCAGACGGCTCTCGCCGCCGCTCGCGCCGCCCTGGCTGCGTTCGAGCAGCGGGAAGTGCAGCTGGCTCTCGAGCGCGCGGATGATGTTCCAGCCCGTCGAATAGGAGATCTGCATGCGCTGGCAGGCGCTGCGCACCGAGCGCGTCTCGTCCACGAGGGCGAGCAGCATCGCGGTCTTTTCGTCGAAAAAGGGCTTCTCGCGGCTGAGCGATACGGAAAGCTCCGGGCGGATGAGCTGCTCGTTGTGGAACTGCAGCAGGGCCTTGTAGTCCGCGGGGGTGTCCGCGTCGTGCAGCACGCCGGGGTCCTCCACCGGGATCTGCAGCATCTCGGCGCCGCAGCGCGCGATCGCGCCCTGCAGCCCGCCCTCGCCGGAGTCGGCGAGGATCGCGTCCACCAGGGACGAGGCGATCAGCAGGGGGTGCCCGGTCCTGCCCTCGCACACGGGGCAGCACAGCTCGGCGCCGGACTCGATCAGCTCCGTGACCGTCATGGCCGTAAAGAGCGGGATGTCCACCGGGGTGAAGAGGATCCGCTCGCACTTGTCGCGCAGATACGCAAGGCCGATCTTGGCCGAGTCGAACATCTGCGTGCTCGCGTAATCCTCGTTGCGCAGAAAGACCAGCCCGCTGTTGGACAGATGCCGCTCGAGCAGGGGGGCGTTGTAGCCCGTGACCACGGCGATCTTCGTCACGCCCGCCTGGTGGAAGGTGGCGACGATCCGCTGCGCGATGGAAATGGATCCGATATTCAGCATGGGTTTGAAATCACCCATCCGCGACGACATGCCCGCCGCGACGATCACCGCGCCGATCTGCATCATTTCACGCTCCCTTGCCTACGAATTGCATTCGAAAACGAGTTGTAAATAAATAATCATCGAATATCTGAAGTATAAACGCTTTCGGCGCAAAAGTAAAGAGCGTCTTTACTTTTGGCCTTTTTTGACATACTATTGAACAAAAGAACGCCGGGAGGGGGAGAGAAACATGAAGCTCTATGTCTGGGGCACGGGCTGCGGCGCGGGCGATCTGATCGACCGCGGGCTCGACGCGTCCCTTGTCGCCGCCTTTATCGACAGCGAGCCGCTCTCCGATAGCTTCCTCGGCCGTCCGGTGCTCCGCCCGGAGGAGCTCGAGGGGCGGGAGATCGACCTCGTCGTCGTCGCGAGCCGCCGCGCGGAGGAGATCGCCGCGCGCTGCGCCGCGCTGGGGATCGGGGAAGACAAGCTCTTTTTCGCGCGCGGCAACTGGCGCCTTGAAGACCGCAACCGCGGCTATTCCTCCGTCGAGGGTCTCCTCGACGCGGAGCTCCTCGCCGCGCTGCGCGCGCCGCAGCGCGCCGTGCGCGACCCGCTGTGGGCGGGGGACGGCGCGCTGGAGGAAAAGGATCTGGAAAACGACTATGTGCGCGTACGCACGCTCGAGGCGATCTGCCGCCGCCTCGGCCCGGTCGGCGGCGCGGCGGCGGAGCTCGGCGTCTACCGCGGCGCCTTCGCCCGCTGCATCAACGCCCTGCTGCCCGAGCGGACGCTCTACCTCTTCGATACCTTCGCGGGTTTTGATAAAGCGGAGGCGGCCGGAGAGGGCGAGGGCTTCACGGCGGCGCACAAAAACACGAGCGCCGCGCGGGTGCTCTCCCTGCTCCCGCACCCCGGGCGGGCCGTCCTGCGCCCCGGGCTTTTCCCGGCCACGGCCGCGGGCCTGGAGGACGAGCGCTTCGCCCTCGTCTCGCTCGACGCGGACCTTGAGGAGAGCACGCTCGCGGGGCTGCGCTTCTTCTATCCGCGGCTCTCGCCGGGCGGCTTCCTGCTGCTGCACGACTGGGCCTCGCCGCGCCTGCCGGGCGTCGCGCGCGCCCTGGAGCGCTATGAGGCCGAGCTCGGCCGTGCTCTTCCCGCCGTGCCGCTGTGCGATCTGAACGGCACGCTGGTCATTTCCAGATAATGCCGGTTTATAGACGGAAACGTAAAAAAAGCCCTTCAAATTTTGTGAGCTTTTGCCAAAAAGCAATTCGCAATTTCTGCGAGTTGCTTTTTTTTATAAATTGAAAGGAGGCGGGCCGCGGGGGTACAATATGACCGGATAGAAGTGTAGAAGGGAAAGTGTTTCATGGACGAAAAAGACGAAGTATTCGAACTGATGGCCGACAGCGTGATCGTCGAGATCACGGACAGGCAGAGCGGTGAGGTCTACCGCCGCGAGCTGCCGATCGATTATTATGAAAACGCCAACTTCCTGCGCCTGCGCGGCGAGAACATGGACGGCAGCATCTCCCAGCTCGTGTTCCTTTCGGCGCGCGGCATCGAGCGCATGAAGGATCTCACGGGCAAGGGCCCGGACCACGACCCCTGCGGCGGCCACAGTCATTGATCTGCGCGCAAATCCCTTAAGAGGGCACACATAAAAATTTTTATATCAGGAGGAAAACACATGATCAAGAAAACGCTTGTCATCAACGGCGTTACCCGGAATCTGGTCCTCTGCAAGGACGAGACCCTGGCGACCGTGCTGCGCGAGCACCTGCTGCTGACCGGCTGCAAGATCGGCTGCGGCGAGGGCCACTGCGGCGCCTGCAACGTCATCGTGAACGGCAAGGTCACCAAGGCCTGTATCTTCAAGATGAGCAAGATCCCCGATAACGCCGAGATCACCACGATCGAGGGCGTCGGCACCCTGACCGACATGCACCCGCTGCAGGTCGCGTGGATGGCCTACGGCTGCGCGCAGTGCGGCTTCTGCACGCCCGGCTTCATCATCAGCGCGAAAGTCCTTCTTGAGAACAACCCGAACCCGACCCGCGAGGAGGTCCGCGACTGGTTCAACAAGCAGCGCAACCTCTGCCGCTGCACCGGCTACAAGCCGCTGGTTGACGCCGTCATGGACGCCGCTGCGGTTCTGCGCGGTGAGATGAGCAAGGAAGACCTGATCTTCAAGCCCACCGGCGACTCCATCAAGGGCACCAAGT
>JBGUZD010000052.1:0-16812 GCA_045222695.1 Candidatus Limivicinus sp. | reverse complement strand
CGCTGTGCCGCTGGCGGTGGTGCTCTCGCTGGGGCTGGCGGTGATGCTCGAGGCGCGCATCCCCGGCAAATCCACCTTCCGCACCTTTTTCCTGAGCCCCATGATGGTCCCCGTGGCCTCGGTCGTGCTGATCTGGCAGGTGCTCTTCAGCTATAACGGCTCGGTCAACGAGTGGCTGGGCCTGGCCGGCAGCGCGCGGATCGACTGGCTGCAGAGCGACTGGAACATCTATGTGGTCGTGCTGCTGTTCCTGTGGAAGAATCTCGGCTATTTCATGATCCTGTTCATGGCCGGTCTTGCCAACATCCCGAAGGAGCTGCTGGAGGTCGCGGACGTGGAGGGCGCCTCGGAGAGCTACAAGTTCTTCGCCATCAAGCTGCGCTATCTCTCGCCGACGGTGCTTTTCGTCACGATCCTGTCGCTGATCAACTCCTTCAAGGTCTTCCGCGAGGTGTATCTGCTCACCGGCGACTACCCGCTGGGGCGGCTGTACATGCTGCAGCACTTCATGAACAACACCTTCCGCTCCTTCGATTACCAGAAGCTCTCCGCCGCGGCCGTCATCATGGCCGCCGTGATGGTCGTCCTCATCGCGCTGCTGTTCAAGATCGAGGACTGGTTCGGAAAGGACGTGGAAGGATGAAGAAGAAACGTCCCTTCTCCCGAGGCGTGATGTTCCTTCTCTGCCTCGTGTTCGCGGTGCTCTTCCTGACGCCGACGGTGCTGACCTTTACCAATTCCTTCATGTCCGAGAGCGAGATCCGCTCGAACTACGGCATGATCTTTTCCTCCTCGGGCGGCGGCTTCGTCTCGGAGCACGTCAATCTCAAGTTCATCCCCGACAGGGTCACGCTCTCGCAGTATGTCTCGGGGCTGATCAAATCGCCGTACTACCTCATCAAATACTGGAACAGCATCCTGCTGGTGCTGCCGATCGTGATCTTCCAGGTGGCGATCGCCTCGGTGGCGGCCTACAGCTTCACGCGCTGGCGCGGCAAACTGCGGGACGGGATCTTCTTTTTCTATGTGATCCTGATGCTCATGCCCTACCAGGTCACCCTGGTGCCGAACTTCCTCGTCAGCCAGTGGCTGGGCATCATCAACACCCCCTGGTCGATCATCCTGCCGGGCATCTTCGCGCCCTTCTCGGTCTTTCTGCTGACCAAGTTCATGCGCCGCATCCCGTACTCGCTGATCGAGGCCGCCAAGGTAGACGGCGCGACCGAGTGGCAGATCTTCACGAAGATCTGCCTGCCGGAATGCCGCGCGGCGCTCTATTCGATCGCGATACTGGTCTTCATCGACTACTGGAACATGGTCGAACAGCCGCTGATCCTCCTCAAGGACGCGGACGCCCAGCCGCTGTCGGTATTCCTCTCGAACATCAATTCCGGCGAGATCGGCCTCGCCTTCGCGATGGCGAGCGTGTATATGATCCCCTCGCTGCTGCTCTTCCTCCACGGCGAGGAATACCTCGTCGAGGGCATCGCCACCCAGGGCAGCGTAAAAGGCTGATCGCAGCTTTTTCCCTACGGCCTTCCCGCAAGGGGAAGCCCTGACAGGCACGGAGCAAGGCCTTGATTCCCCACATGAACGGAGCGTGTCGTCTTTCATGGAAAGCAAACCGAAAAACAGAGAATGGGTCAAAAACGCCGCGATCATTTTTCTCGCGGTGCTGCTTGTGCTGACCTTTTTCTCCAATACCATCATGAACCGCAGCCTGCCGGAGGTGGCGACGGAGTATATCCAGTCGAACAGCATCACGGCCAAGGTGCGCGGCACGGGCACCGTGGAGTCGCAGGGCGTCTATGAGGTCAAGGCCGCCGAGACGCGCGAGATCCGCGCCGTCATGATCAAGGCCGGCCAGAAGGTAGAGACGGGCGACGTGCTCTTCGTCCTCGGCGAGGGCGACAGCGCCGAGATCGAGGCGGCGCAGGAGCAACTCCGCCAGCTCAAGCTCAATTATCAGCAGACGGTCGTCGGCGCGTCGAACTACTCCGGCCAGCTGCAGCGGGCCCAGACGCGCTATGACAACGCCGTCGCCGCCGAGGCCGCGGCCTACGCCCAGCTCAACGGCAACGTCGACTTTCAGAATTCGCTTGCCGCGCTCAACTCCGCCAAAGACAAGCTCGATTCGGCCGAGCTCAATTACAAGCTCGCGAACGACACCGCGATGCAGAGCCTTGCGGGCGCGTCCTCGGCGCTGTCCGAGTTTGAAAACGCCTGTCTCGCGCAGGGGATCGACACGCTTTCGCTCAACGACGCGACCTACGCGCTGAGCAACGCGCGCGAGGCGATCCTGCCCGCCGACGGCAGCGCCAACGCCGTCGCGGCCGCCATCGACAGGACGCAGGCCGCCGAGCAGGGGATCCTGCAGTTCGAGCTGGCAAACGGCGCGGCGATCGCCGCGGACCCGGACGCGACGGACAGACTGCTGGTCCTGAAGACCTGGCTGGGGCAGACCAAGGAATACCTGAACTCCGATCTCTCCTCCGACGATCTGATGGAGAGCGTGAACGCCTATATGGAGGCGATCGAACGCTTCAACAGCGCACAGAACCAGTACGACGGCTTTTCGAGCATGTTCACCGAGAGCTACAACGCCGCCGTGGCCGAGCGCCAGGCCGCCGAGACCGCTCTTAAATCCCTGCGCGAGAGCGCGGACGACTACAACCGCCAGGCGGCGCTGACCGGATTGACGCTGCAGGATCTGGATTACCAGATCAAGAAGGCGGAGGAAAAGCTCGCCTCGCTCAGCGGCGGTACCGAGAACCAGATCAAGGCTAACGTCTCCGGAACGGTCAGCTCCGTCGCCGTCACGGCGGGGAAGACCGCCGCCAAGGACGAGGTGCTCGCCACGATCGAGGTGCCGGACATGGGCTATGTGCTCAGCTTCTCCGTCACCACCGATCAGGCGCGCCGTCTGCATCCGGGCGACGCGGGCAGCGTGACTAGCTACTACTGGGGCAGCCGCATCGACGCGACGCTGTCGGCGATCAAGCCCGACCCGAAGGACCCGCAGGGCAAGAAGCTGCTGGAGTTCGAGGTCACGGGCGACGTCTCCGCGGGCGCTCAGCTGACCGTCTCCATCGGCGAACGCAGCCAGACCTATGACTTCGTCGTGCCCAACAGCGCGATCCGCTCCGACTCCAACGGCCGGTTCATCTACATCATCCAGGCGAAAAACTCCGCGCTCGGCAACCGCTATTTCGCCAAGCGTGTCAACGTCGAGGTCATCGCCTCCGACGACAACAACTCCGCCGTGACCGGCGCCGTCAATTACGGCGACTACGTCATCACCACCGCCAGCGCCCCGCTCAAAAACGGCGACCAGGTGCGGATGGCCGAGGGCTGAACGCCATGAAGACCGGTCGCTGGAAAAAGATCTGGTTCGCTCTCTGCGCCGTGCTGCTGCTTGCCGCTCTCGGCTGCGGTCTGGCGCTGCGCGCCGTTTCCTCCCGGCTTCTGAGCCAGCGGGAGGCCGAGCGCTGGCGCGGGGAAAACGAGCGGGAATTCTGCCAGGTCAGCTGCTTCATGCCGCGGGACTCCGCCGTCGGGCTCAAGGAGATCTACACCTTCCGCTACGCCGTGCTCGACGAGCTGAACGCCGCGGGCGTGGAGTGGAACGAAGACGTTTATCCTTTTATCGACGCCTGGAGCGCCGAGGGAAAAATGAAGATCACCGGCGACAAGGGCACGACCGACGCGCCCGTGCTGGCCGTCGGCGGACAGTTCTTTGAATTTCACCCGCTCCGCCTGCTCAGCGGCAGCTACATCGTCGAAGGCGATCTCTCGCCCGACCGCGTGCTGCTCGACAGCGAGCTCGCCTGGGAGCTCTTCGGCGGCGTCGAGCTCACGGGTATGCGCGTGCAGGTCAACGACGAGGAATTCATTGTCGGCGGCGTGGTAGAGCGCGAAAAGGACAGTGCCAGCCGCCGCGCCTACACCGGCGAAAAGGGCTTCTTCATGAGCTACGACGCCTATCGGGCCCTCGCCGGAAAGGACAGGATCGACTGCTACGAGGTCGTGCTGCCCGAGACCGTGCGCGGCTATGCCGCCCAGCTCGTGGCGGAGCGCTTCCCGAACAAGGAGGGCGAGACCGTCGTCAACACCGGGCGTTTTGCGTTCGAGAGGCTCCTGCAGCTCGCGCGGGATCTGCCGCAGCGGGCCGCCCACGGCGGCACGGTGAGCTATCCTTACTGGGAAAACGCCGCGCGAATCGCGGAAAACGAGTGCTCCGTGCTGGCCGTCGGCTCGCTGAGCCTGGGCCTTCCCGCCGCGATCACCGCGGTGATAGAGCTGATCCGCGCGCTCGCCCGCGGCAAGACCGCTCTCGAGGAGGAGGTCCTGCCCAGGGCGAAGGAGGGCGTCGAGGAGGCCGTGCGCAAGCGCGCCCGCAGACGCTGGGAGAAAACACACGGGCAATAAACGGGCCCAAAAGGCTTTTGGGACGGAAGATATAATTTAATATTGAAAGGCCGGCGCTCCTATGCTACAATATCTTGACGTAACAGCGGAGCGCCGTCTTTTTATGGGAGAGCGAACATGGACAGGATCACGTCAAGAAAAAACGCCTTTATCGCGCAGCTGCGCGCCCTGGCTGCCGACGCCGGCTTCCGGCGGGAGCGGGGAGCTTTCGTCTGCGACGGGCTCAAGCTCCTCGGCGAGGCGAAAGAAAACGGCGCCGGGATCCTCTCCGTTCTCTGGAAGGAGGGCGGAGCTCTGTCGGAGATCGACTGTCCCGTACAGGCCGTCGCGCCCGCGGAGCTGTTCGATTACGCCTCGGCGGTGAAGAACAGCCCCGGCCCGCTCTTTACCGTCCGGATCCCCGACGATCCGGAGGATGGGAAGATCGAAAACGCGATCATCCTTGAAAACGTACAGGATCCGGGCAACGTCGGCACCGTGCTGCGCACGGCGAGCGCCTTTTCCGTCGGCGCCGTCGTGCTGACGGGCGACTGCGCCGATCTCTACGGCCCCAAGACCGTGCGCGCCACGATGGGCGCGATCTTCCGCCAGCGGGTGCTGCGTCTCGAACGGGACGAGCTGGGCGCGTGGCTGGAAAAGCACGGGCTGCCGCTCTACGGCGCGGCGCTGTCGAAGAACGCGCGCGACCTGCGGGAACTCGATCTGGGGCGCGCGGCCGTCGCCGTCGGCAGCGAGGGACAGGGCCTGAGCCCCGAGCTTCTCGCGCTCTGCCGCGGCGAGGTCATCATCCCCATGGACGCGCGCAGCGAGTCGCTCAACGCGGCCGTCGCCGCCGCGGTGCTCATGTGGGAAATGAACAGAGACAAACGATAAGGCGAGGGGAAAGATATGTCAGCCCTGAAATACTGGATATGGCTCTCCTCGCTCGAGGGCGTGAGCGTGCGCGCCAAGGCCGCGGTGATCCGCCGCTTCGGCGACGCCGAGAGCGCCTTCTTCGCCCCGAAGGGCGTCCTGGGCGGAACGGAGGGCGTCAGCCCGGCGGAGGCCGCCGTGCTGGAACAGAAAAAACTCGGCCGCACCGACGAGATCCTGGGTGACTGCGAGGCGCAGAAGCTCTCGATCGTGACGATGCAGGACGCGCTCTATCCCAAGCGCCTCCGGGCGATCTGGGCGCCGCCCGCCGTGCTCTACGTCAAGGGCCGTCTGCCCTATATCGACGACGAGGCGGCCATCGCCGTGGTCGGCACGCGCGCGGCCTCTCCTTACGGGATCAAGATGAGCCGGCAGATCGCCGGCGAGATCGTCCGCTGCGGCGGCATCGTCGTCTCCGGACTTACGAACGGCGTCGACGCGGCCGCGGCTTACGGCGCGCTGGAGGCCGGAGGCGTCTGTATCGGCGTGCTCGGCACGGCGCACGAGATGCAGGAGAGCGAACTGAGCTATGACGTCTGCCAGCGCGGCGCGCTCGTGAGCGAATACGCGCCGGGCACCCGCTCGCTCAAAAGCTTTTTCCGCGACCGCAACCGCATCGCCTCCGGTCTCTCGGTCGGCGTGGTGGCGATCGAAGCGCCCGAGAAGAGCGGCACGCTGCTCTTTACGGCCGAGGCGCTCGAGCAGGGGCGGGAGATCTTCGCCGTCCCCGGCAACGCGGACGCCGCCGGCTGCCGCGGCACGAACAATCTCCTCAAGGAGGGCGCGACGCCCGTCACCTGCGGCTGGGAAGTGATGCGTGAATTCAGTCCGCTCTTTCCGGGCAGGATCAAAAGGGACACGCGGGTGCTCCCAAACGAACAAAGCGCCCCCGCACAGGCCGCGCCGCAGCGCGCCGGGAGTCCCGAAAAAGGCCCCGAGAGCGCCCAAAAAGAGGTTGACAAGGAAAAGAGCGGGGCATATATTGACTTGCGTGAACAGCTCGCCTCTCTGAGCGAGACGCAGCTGAAGATCGTTTCCGCGATCGATAAGGAAGGCACGCACATCGACGATATCGTGGAAAAGACCGGCCTCGGGGCCGCGACGGTGCTGACCCAGCTGACGGTGATGACCGTCAAGGGGATCGTCCGGCGTATGCCGGGCAACCGGGTGGCGCTCAACGTGCAGCGCCGCTGAAAAACAACATCGGCAAAGTGAGGAACGAACATGGCAAGAGGAAAAGACCTTGTGATCGTCGAATCTCCGGCGAAGGCGAAGACCATCGAGAAATATCTCGGCGGACAGTATAAGGTAAAGGCGTCCATGGGACATCTGAGGGATCTCCCGAAGAGCAAGCTGGGCGTTGACATAGAGAAGGGCTTCGAGCCCGAATACATCCCGGTCAAGGACAAGAAGGACCTGATCGCGGAGCTGAAGAAGGACGCGAAATCGGCCGGCACGGTCTATCTCGCGACCGACCCCGACCGCGAGGGCGAGGCGATCTCCTGGCATCTCAAGGAGCTGCTGGAGCTCGACGACAAAAAGGCCCGCCGCGTGACCTTCAACGAGATCACGAAGAAGGTCGTGACCGAGAGCATCGAGCATCCCCGCGCGATCGACAGCGACCTGGTGGACGCGCAGCAGGCGCGCCGCATCCTCGACAGGATCGTGGGCTACAAGATCTCGCCGCTGCTGTGGAAGAAGGTCAAGGCCGGCCTCTCCGCCGGACGCGTGCAGTCCGTCGCGACGCGCATGGTCGTCGACCGTGAAGACGAGATCAAGCGCTTTGCCAGCGAGGAATACTGGCTGCTCGACGCGCTGCTGGACTGCGAGCAGGGCAACGGCAAATTCACCGCCCGCTTCTACGGCAAGGGCGATAAAAAGACCGAGCTGAAAAACGAGGACGAGGTCAAGGCCGTCATCGCCGCGACGCAGGACGAGCCCTTCGTCATCCGCTCGGTCAAGCGCGGCGAAAAGCAGAAGAGCCCCGCGCCCCCCTTCATCACCTCCACGCTGCAGCAGGAGGCCTCGCGCCGCCTGGCCATGACGCCGCGCCGCACGATGTCCATCGCCCAGCAGCTTTACGAGGGCGTGGAGATCAGCGGCCACGGCACGATCGGCCTGATCACCTATATGAGGACCGACTCGCTGCGCCTCTCGGAGGAGGCGCTCGCCGCCGCCCGCAGCTTCATCACCGAACGCTACGGAAAGGAATACTATCCCGGCTCGCCGCGCCGCTACAAGACCAAGGCCGGCGCGCAGGACGCGCACGAGGCCATCCGCCCCACCTATGTCGAGCTCTCGCCCGAGGTCGTGCGCAAGGACCTCACACAGGAGCAGTACCGGCTCTACCGCCTGATCTGGGGCCGCTTCACGGCCAGCCAGATGGCGAACGCCGTCTATGACAACGTAGCCGTGGAGGTCGACTCCGCAGGCTACAGCTTCCACGCCAACTACTCCGAGCTCAAGTTCCCCGGCTATACCGCCGTTTACGAAGAGGCGCGCGACGAGGACAGCGGCGAGCTCGAAAGCCCGCTGCCCGCGCTCAAGGAGGGCGAGCGCGTCTATCTCGAGAAGATGACGCCGCAGCAGCAGTTCACCCAGCCGCCCGCCCGCTACACCGAGGCCACGCTCATCCGCGCGATGGAGGAAAAGGGCATCGGCCGGCCGTCGACCTACGCGCCGACGATCACGGCCATCACCTCGCGCGATTACGTGATCAAGGAAGGCAAGTATCTCCGCCCCACGCCGCTGGGCGAGGTGGTGACGGAGCTGATGAAGGAGCATTTCGGCGACATCGTCGATCTGAAGTTCACCAACCAGATGGAGAGCGAGCTCGACGAGATCGAGAGCGGCAAGGCCGACTGGCGCAAGGTGCTGGAAGGCTTTTACGAGAACTTTGAAAAAGAGATGAGCGCCGCCGAAGAGGCCATGGACGGCGTGCGCATCAAGGTGCCGGACGTGGAGAGCGACGAGATCTGCGACGTCTGCGGCCGCCGCATGGTCATCAAGAAGGGCCGCTTCGGCTACTTCCTGGCCTGCCCTGGCTTCCCGGAGTGCACCTTTACCAAGCCCATCGTCGTCGAGATGCCGGGCAAATGCCCCAAGTGCGGCGGCAAGATCTTAAAGCGCACGAGCAAGAAGGGCTACGTCTTCTACGCCTGCGAGAAGGGCACCGACTGCGGCTTCATCACCTGGGACGTGCCGACGAAGGACGTCTGCCCGAGCTGCGGCAAGACGATGTTCAAGCGCGCCGGACGCGGCCCGCTCAAAAGCTTCTGCATCAACGAGGAGTGCCCGAACTTCGTCCCCGAGGAAAAGCGGAGCTACAAGAAAAAGGCCCCCGCGAAGAAGACCGCGGCGAAGAAGACGGGCGCGAAGACCGCTGCGAAGAAGACGAGCGCGAAAAAGTCGGGCGCAAAGAAGACGAAGAAGACCGAGGAGTAAGATGGAAAAAGTCACCGTGCTCGGCGCGGGCCTGGCCGGCAGCGAATGCGCCTGGCAGCTCGCCAAACGGAATATCCCCGTGCGCCTGGTGGAGATGAAGCCGGAAAAGAAAACGCCGGCCCACGTCTCCGACGGCTTTGCCGAGCTGGTATGCTCCAACTCCCTGCGCAGCGACGAGATGTCGAACGCCGTAGGGCTCCTGAAGGCCGAAATGCGCGCGCTGGGCTCGCTCATCATGGAGAGCGCGGATCTCAACCGCGTGGCCGCCGGCGGCGCGCTGGCCGTGGACCGCGAGGGCTTTTCGCGGACCGTCACCGAGCGGCTGTGCGGCCATCCTCTGGTCGAGATCGTTCGCGCCGAGGCCACGGAGATCCCGGAAGGGGAGGTCGTGATCGCGACCGGGCCCCTCTCCTCCGACGCGATCGCGGAGAAGATCGCCGCCCTCTGCCCGGAGAGCGACCTGCATTTTTACGACGCCGTCGCGCCGATCGTCACGCTCGAGAGCGTGGATATGGACAGCGCTTTCTTTGCCTCCCGCTACGACAAGGGGACAGCAGATTATGTAAACTGCCCGATGGACAGGGACGAGTATCTCGCCTTTGTCGACGCGCTGGCGAGCGCGAAGGAAGCGCCTGTGCACGGCTTTGACGACGGCGCGGTCTTCGAGGGCTGCATGCCCGTCGAGGTCATGGCCCGCCGGGGCGTGGACACGCTGCGCTACGGCCCGCTCAAGCCCGTGGGACTCGTCGATCCGCGCACGGGGAAGAACAACTACGCCGTCGTGCAGCTGCGCCGCGACAACGCCGAGGGGACGCTCTACAACCTCGTCGGCTTTCAGACGCATCTGACCTGGGGCGAGCAGAAGCGCGTGTTCTCGATGATCCCCGCCTTAAGGGACGCCGAGTTCGTGCGCTACGGCGTGATGCACCGCAACACCTATCTCAACAGCCCGAAGCTGCTCGACCGGTATTACCGCCTCAGGAGCGAGCCGCGCATCAGCTTTGCCGGGCAGATGACCGGCGTGGAGGGCTACGTCGAGTCGGCCGCCTCCGGCCTGCTCGTCGGCGTCGAGACCGCCGCGCGCGTGCTGGGGCTTCCCGCCGCCGACTTTCCGCAGGAGACCGCGATCGGCGCGCTGGCGCTGTACGTCTCCGGCGGCAGCGTGGGCGATTTCCAGCCGATGAACATCAACTTCGGCCTGATCACGCCGCTCGATCGGCGTGTGAAGGGGAAGCGGAACAAGAATACGGAAATATCAAAGCGTTCGCTTGCGATCATAGAGGAAATGCTTTCGAAGGAGATTTTGAAGCCATGAGGATCATCGTAGACGCCATGGGCGGGGACAAGGCCCCGCAGGAGATCGTCAAAGGCGCGGTCCGTGCAAAAAAGGAACTGGGCGTTGAGATCACGCTCGTCGGAAAGATCGAGGAGGTCAAGGCCTGCCTGGAGGGCGAGGACCCGGCCGCCTACGAGCTTGTCGACGCGCGCGAGGTCGTGACGATGGAGGACGATCCGAGCACGGCCACCCGCCGCAAAAAGGATTCGTCCATGGCCGTCGCGCTGCGCCTGCTCAGCGAGGGCAGGGGCGACGCCGTCGTCTCCGCGGGCTCTACCGGCGCTTTGCTCACCGGCGCGACGCTGACCGTCAAGCGCATCCGCGGCATCCGCCGCGCGGCGCTGGCGCCCGTGCTGCCCGCGGGCGAGCACGGCGTGATGCTCATCGACTGCGGCGCGAACGTCGAGTGCACGGCGGAATATCTGCTGCAGTTTGCCTACATGGGCAGCTACTATGCCAGAAAGATGATGGGCATCGAAAAGCCGCGCGTCGGCCTTCTGAACGTCGGCACCGAGGACACCAAGGGCGGCGAGCTGC
Source organism: Candidatus Limivicinus sp. (assembly GCA_045222695.1). Taxonomy (GTDB): domain Bacteria; phylum Bacillota; class Clostridia; order Oscillospirales; family Oscillospiraceae; genus Limivicinus. Next base: position 6,155 of record JBGUZD010000052.1, on the reverse strand, counting down.
AGCACCAGGTCTTTGAGCTGCTGCGCGAGGCGGACAGGCAGGGGAGGATCAGCTTCGTCGGCAACGTCGAGGGCACAGGCGTGTTCGACGGCGCGGCGGACGTGGTCGTGACCGACGGCTTTACCGGCAACGTCCTTCTCAAGACCGCCGAGGGCGTGATCAAGTACATGATGGGCGCGCTCAAGGGCGTGTTCTACAAGAATACGAAGAACAAGCTGGCCGCGGCGATGCTCAAGGACGATCTCAAGGCGATGAAGAAGTCGCTGGACGTCAACGAGGTGGGCGGCACGGCGCTGATCGGAATTTCCCGTCCGGTCATCAAGGCGCACGGCTCGTCCAACGCCGCCAGCTTCTTTGCGGCGATCCGCCAGGCGAAAGCCTTTGTGGAGGCGGACGTCGTCGAGGACATCAAGGCCAACATCGATTATATGAGGATCAGGAGCGACAGTGAAGCAAACGCTTGAGAGCCGCATCGGCTATCATTTCCGGGACGAACGCCTGCTGGAGACGGCGCTGACGCACAGCTCCTACGCCAACGAGCGGCACGCCGCCGACATTGTGAGCTATGAGCGTCTGGAGTTTCTGGGAGATTCCATCCTGGGGCTGACGACGGCGGAGTTCCTCTACGCCCACAGACCGGCTCTGCCGGAGGGGCGCATGACGCGTCTGCGCGCGGAGCTGGTCTGCGAGAGCAGCCTGCACAAAACGGCGCTTTCCCTGGGCCTGGGCGAATTCATGCGCCTCGGCCGCGGCGAAGAGCTGACGGGCGGGCGCGAGCGCGCGTCCATCCTGGCCGACATGGTGGAGGCGATCATCGCCGCGATCTATCTCGACGGCGGCATGGATGAGGCCAAGAGCTTCATTATGACGCACGTTCTCTCCGGCGCGGAGATCGGCGAGGATCACCCCAGCGCCGACTACAAGACGGCGCTGCAGGAATATGTCCAGCGCCGGGGCGAGGTCCGGATCTGCTATGAGCTCATCGGCGAGAGCGGGCCGGATCACAGCAAGACCTTTACCTTCTCGGTGTCCGTCGACGGCGAAGCGGTCGGCGAGGGCAGAGGAAGGACGAAGAAAGAAGCCGAACAGATGGCCGCGCGGCGCGCGCTGGAAAAGCTGCGGGCATGAGCGCGAGAGAGTGCGTCATCCCCGTTTTCGTGCCGCATCTCGGCTGCCCGCACAGGTGCGTTTTCTGCGATCAGAGACGCATCAGCGGCAGCGCGGAGAGCGCCTCGGCCGAGACCGTCAGACAGGCGATCAAAGCAGCAGCCGCCTTGCCCCGCAGCGGGGCAAAGCGGCAACTGGCGTTTTATGGGGGCAGCTTCACGGCCATTCCCGCCGCGGCGCAGGAGGAGCTCCTCGGCGCGGCGGCGGAGGCGATCGCACGCGGAGAGCTCGACGCGATCCGTCTCTCCACCCGTCCTGACGCGATCGACGAAGAGACGCTCGCGCGCCTGCGCCGCTGCGGCGTGGAGACGATCGAGCTCGGCGCCCAGTCGATGGACGACGGGGTGCTGCGCCTCTCCGGGCGCGGCCATACCGCGGCGGACGTCGAGCGCGCCGCAGAGATGGTCAGGGCGGCGGGCTTCCGGCTGATCCTGCAGATGATGACGGGCCTGCCCGGCTCGGACGATGAAAAGGACGTTGAGACGGCGCGCAGGCTGATCGCTCTGCGTCCGGACGGCGTGCGGATCTACCCGACGGTGATCGTGCGCGGAACGCCGCTCGAGGAGATGCGGAAGAAGGGCGAATACCGCGAGCACACGGTGGAAGACGCCGTGCGCGTGTGCGCAAAGCTCCTGCCCCTGTTCGAGGAGGCGGGGATCCCGGTCATCCGTCTCGGGCTCAATCCGACGGAGGAGCTCTCCGGAGGCGAAGCCGCGGGCGGGGCTTACCATCCCGCGCTCGGAGAATTGGTCAAAAGCCGCGTGATGTACGAAAAAATGCGCGTTCTGCTCGCAGGGGTCCGCCCGGGCAGCCGCGTCACGCTCGGCGCTGCGGAGCGCTCGCTCTCGCAGGCGATCGGGCAGAAAAGGGAAAACCTGCGGCGGCTGGGGGAAGTTCTTTCCCTTGAGGAGATAAAAGTGGTCCCGGCGGCCGTAAATGAGGGAGAAATCGTGCTCCTGTCCGTTGAAAACGGCGGAGAATTATAATATAATTACTCAGTTAATACTATTTTGACGAGGTACGGCACTTGTACTTAAAAGCACTTGAGATCCAGGGCTTCAAGTCCTTCCCGGACAAGACGCGCCTGAGCTTCGAAAAGGATATCACCGCCATCGTCGGCCCCAACGGCTCGGGCAAGTCCAATATTGCCGACGCCATTTTGTGGGTCATGGGCGAACAGCGCACAAAGGCGCTGCGCGGCAGCAAGATGGAGGACGTGATCTTCGGCGGGACCGAGAAGCGAAACAAGCTCGGCTACGCGCAGGTCTCGCTCATCATCGACAACTCCGCGCACATCTTTGACAGCGACCTGAGCGAGGTCATGCTCACCCGCCGCTTCTACCGCAGCGGCGAGAGCGAGTATTTCATCAATCGCGAGAGCGTCCGCCTCAAGGACATCCACAGTCTGCTGATGGACACCGGCCTGGGGCGCGACGGCTATTCGATCATCGGCCAGGGACGCATCGCCGAGATCGTCTCGACTAAGAGCACCGACCGCCGCGAGGTATTCGAGGAGGCGGCCGGCATCTCGCGCTTCCGCTACCGCAAGGAGGAGGCCGAGCGCAAGCTCGAGCGCACGGAGGAAAATCTGCTGCGCATCAACGACAAGATCGAAGAGCTGGAAATGCAGGTCGGCCCGCTGCGCGAGCAGTCGGAGACGGCCCGGCGCTATCTCGTGCTGCGCGACGAGCTGAAGGTCCGCGAGGTCTCCGTCTGGATGACCACGCTGGAAAAGCTGCACGCCCAGGCCGAGAGCGTCAACCTCGAATACGAACAGGTCACGCGCAGCCTCGAGGAGGCCCGCGCGCGGCTTGAGGCGCTGTACGCCTCCTCCGGGAGCATCACCGAGCGCATGCATCAAAAGGACGTGGAAAGCGAGCAGGCGCGCGAGCGCCTCTCCGCCGCCGAGGGGATGCAGAGTGAGTGCGAGTCCGCCGCCGCCGTCATCCGCGCGAATATCGAAAGCACCCGCGCCGCGGCGGCGCGCATGCAGGAGGATATGCAGCGCCAGACCGAGCGCGCGCAGGAGCTTCGCGTTCAGATAGACAAAAACGAAAAACGCGTCGCCGCGATCGAGAGCGAGCTCGCCAAAGCCGCCGAGAGCGAGCAGGCGACGAACAACGTCATCGAGGGCTGCCGTCTCAAGCTGCGCAGCCGCGAGAGCATCCTGAACGACCTGAGCGAAAAGGCAAACCGCCTCGAGGTGGAGCTGAAAAGCGCCGAAGGGCGCATCGCCATGCTCGAGGAGATGGAAAAGAACTATGAGGGCTTCTCCGGCGCCGTGCGCAGCGTCATGCGCGAAGCGGAGAGGGGAACGCTCAAGGGCATCCACGGCCCTGCGGCCAATCTCGTGCACGCGGACAGGGAATGCGCGCTCGCCATCGAGACGGCTCTCGGCGCGGCGGCGCAGCACATCGTCGTGGACACGCAGGACGACGGCAAAAACGCCATCGAATTCCTCAAACGGCACGACGCCGGCCGCGCGACCTTCCTGCCCATCGACACGATCCGCGGCAGCGTTATGCGCGACGCGCCCGTGAACGATCCCGGCTTTGTCGGCGTGGCCTTCGACCTCGTCAGCTTTGACGGGAGATACAGGGGCATCTTTGAAAACCTGCTCGGCCGCACCGTGGTCGCCGAGACGCTCACCGACGCCGTGCGCATGGCGAAGGCCGGCGGCAACCGCCTGCGCATCGTCACGCTCGACGGCCAGATCATCAATGCCGGCGGCTCGATGACCGGCGGCAGCAGCGCGAAATCGAGCGGCATCCTCTCGCGCGCCAACGAGCTGGCCTCGCTGCGCGTCCGGCGCGACAGCGCCGCGGAAAAGGTAAAGACCGGCGCCGCGGAGCTTGAGCGGGCAAAGGCCAATCTCGCCAACGTGCGCTTCCAGCTTGATGCCGCGCTCGAGGAACAGAGCGGGCAGCGCAGCGCACGCGCCTCGCTCGAGACCGAGAAGAGGACGACCGGGAACAGCGTATCCCAGCTGCGCGTCCTGCTCGACGCCGTCACGGGCGACAGCGAGGCCCGCCGCCGCGCCGCCGAGGAGAGCGAGACGCTCATCCGCTCGATGGAGGACAAGCTCGCCGAAAAGGAAAAGACGCTCGGGGAGATCGCGGAGAAGATCGCGGACATCCGCGCCGAGATCGCCGAGATCACGACGCGCCGGCTGGAACTCGAGGGCAAGCGCACCCGCGCCGAAAAAGAGACGCAGGAGCGCAGCGCGGAGCTCATCTCCCTCGAACGGCAGAGCGCGAAGATCGAACAGAAAAAGCTCTCCGCCGACCTCGAGGAAAAGCAGATCCTCGACCGGCTCTGGGATAACTACGAGCTCAGCCACAGCGCGGCCTGCGCGCTGCGCCGTCCCGTCGAGTCCATGGCGAAGGAAAACCGCGCCATCGCCGAGCTGAAGCGGGAGATCGCCGCTCTCGGCACGCCGAACCTCGGCGCGATCGAGGAATACAAGCGCGTCAGCGAGCGCTATGAGTTCCTTTCGGGACAGCGCGACGACGTGGAGAAGGCAAAGAAGGATCTTCTGAACATCATCCGCGACGTGACCGGTGAGATGAGAGAAGTCTTCCTCACGCAGTTCCGCGCGATAGACGAGGCCTTCCGCACGACCTTCCGCGAGCTTTTCGGCGGAGGCAAGGCCTCGCTGGAGCTCGAGGACGAGAACGACGTGCTCGGCTGCGGCATCGAGATCCACGTGCAGCCGCCCGGCAAGGCGATCACGACGATCAGCCTGCTCTCCGGCGGCGAGATGGCCTTCGTGGCGATCGCGCTCTATTTCGCGATCCTGAAGGTCCGTCCCACGCCCTTCTGTGTGATGGACGAGATCGAGGCCGCGCTGGACGAGGCGAACGTGAACCGCTTTGCCGACTATCTGCGCCGCATGGCGGACAGGACGCAGTTCCTGGTCATCACGCACCGCCGCGGCACGATGGAGGCTGCGGACATGCTCTACGGCGTGACGATGCAGGAAAAAGGCGTTTCGAGCGTGATCGAGCTCGACCTCGAGAGCGCGCAGAAAACGATCGACGAGGAATAAAAGGAACAGACGAATGGGACTTTTCGATAAGCTTTTTACCGGTCTGAGCAAGACCAGAAACAATCTCGACGAGCTTGAGGAGCTCTTCCGCGGCTACGCGCCGGACAGCGAGGACTTCTACGACGAGCTCGAGGAGCTGCTCGTGCTCTCCGACGTCGGGCTGCCGACGGCGGAGGCCGTCGTCAAGGGCATGCGCAAGCTGACCTGGGAGCGCCGCTTCCGCAAGGGCCACGAGGCCCGCGAGGGGCTCATCGAGCTGCTGAGCAAAATGCTCCAGACCGGCGAGAGCAGCCTCAAGCTCGACACAAAGCCCTCCGTGATCCTGATGGTGGGCGTCAACGGCGTGGGCAAGACCACGACGATCGGAAAGCTCGCTTCTCAGCTCAAGGCCGAGGGCAAAAAGGTCCTGCTCTGCGCGGGCGACACCTTCCGCGCGGCCGCGGCCGAGCAGCTGGAGATCTGGGCGCAGCGCGCCGGAACGGAGATTGTCCGCCACGAGGAGGGCAGCGATCCCGGTGCTGTGGTCTACGACGCGATCTGTGCGGCGAAGGCCCGTGGGAGCGACGTGATCATCATCGACACGGCAGGACGCCTGCACAACAAGCAGAACCTGATGAACGAGCTGGGCAAGATCCGCCGCATCATCGCGCGCGAGCTGCCCGAGAGCGACGTCGAGACGCTGATGGTGCTCGACGCGACGACCGGCCAGAACGGCCTGATCCAGGCCAAGCAGTTCCTGGAGACCGCGTCCCTCACGGGCATCGTGCTGACCAAGCTTGACGGCACGGCCAAGGGCGGCATCGTCTTCGCCATCGCCAACGAGCTGAAGCTCCCGGTGAAATACGTCGGCGTGGGCGAGGGGATCGACGATCTCATCCCCTTTGACGCCAAGAGCTTCGTGGAAGCTCTGTTCAAATAACAAGCACCCTCATCCATCGGC
>JBGUZD010000051.1:0-7510 GCA_045222695.1 Candidatus Limivicinus sp. | reverse complement strand
CCTGCCGAAAACCGACTTCCCGATGCGCGCGGGCCTTCCCAAGCGCGAGCCCGAGATGCTCAGGCGCTGGCAGGAGGAGCACCTTTACGAAGAGCTGCTCAAAAAGAACGAGGGCAAGCCCCGCTTCAACCTGCACGACGGCCCTCCCTTCTCCAACGGCAACATCCACATGGGCCACGCCCTGAACAAGTCCATCAAGGACTTCATCACCCGTTCCTATGCGATGCGCGGCTATTACACGCCCTACATCCCCGGCTGGGACAACCACGGCATGCCGATCGAGAGCGCGATCATCAAAGAGCAGAAGCTCAACCACAAGGCCATGAGCGTGGCGGATTTCCGCAGCGCCTGCCGCGACTATGCGCTCAAGTACGTCGACATCCAGAGCGAAGGCTTCCAGCGTCTGGGCGTCGTGGGCGACTGGGAACATCCCTACCTCACGATGGACAAGGGCTTCGAGGCCGACGAGATCCGCATCTTCGGCAGGATGTACCGCAACGGCCACATCTACAAGGGCCTCAAGCCCGTGTACTGGTGCGCCAAGGACGAGACCGCGCTGGCCGAGGCTGAGATCGAGTACCAGGACGACCCCTGCACCACGGTGTACGTCCGCTTCCCGATGAAGGACGACCTCGGAAAGCTCTCCCACCTGGATCTGAGCCGTCTGTCCTTCCTGATCTGGACCACCACGACCTGGACCCTGCCGGGCAACCTCGCGATCGCGCTCCATCCGGACGAGGAGTATGTGATCGCCCGCGCCGCCACCGGCGAGATGTTCATCCTTGCCCGCGCGCTGTGCGACAAGGTCCTGCCGCTCGGCGGCTTCTCCGAATACGAGATCGTCGAGAGCCATCCGGGCAGCTTCTTTGAAAACATGCTCGCGCAGCATCCCTTCCTCGACAAGACCTCCCGCCTGCTGCTGGCCGACTACGTCACGATGGACTCCGGCACCGGCTGCGTCCACACCGCGCCGGGCTTCGGCGCCGACGACTATCTGACCTGCCTGAAATACGGCATGGAGATGGTCGTGCCCGTGGACGACCAGGGCCGTCACACCGACTACGCCGGCAAGTACGCCGGTCTCGGCACCGAGGAATCCAACCCCATCATCCTCGAGGACATGAGGCAGAGCGGCATGCTCTTCGCCAGCGAGGAGATCATCCACAGCTATCCGCACTGCTGGCGCTGCAAGAGCCCGATCATCTTCCGCGCGACGCCGCAGTGGTTCTGCTCGGTCGACTCCTTCAAGGAGGAGGCCGTCGCCGCCTGCGAGGACGTGCGCTGGATCCCCGTCTGGGGCAAAGAGCGCATGGGCGCCATGATCCGCGAGCGCGCCGACTGGTGCATCTCCCGTCAGCGCCGCTGGGGCCTGCCGATCCCCGTGTTCTACTGCGAGGACTGCCATAAGCCCGTCTGCACAGACGAGTCGATCGAGGCCGTCGCCTCCCTGTTTGAAAAAGAGGGCAGTAACGCCTGGTTCGACCGCGAGGCCGCGGAGATCCTCCCGAAGGGCTTCGTCTGCCCGCACTGCGGCGGCACGGTCTTTACCAAGGAGACCGACACGCTCGACGGCTGGTTCGACTCCGGCTCGACCCACTTCGCCGCCATGCAGCGCGACCAGGGCTTCTGGCCCTCCGACATGTATATGGAGGGCGGCGACCAGTATCGCGGCTGGTTCCAGTCCTCGCTGCTCGTCGCGGTCGGCGCGCTCGGCAAGGGCGCCCCGTACCGGGAGTGCATCACCCACGGCTGGACCGTCGACGGCGAGGGCCGCGCGATGCATAAATCGCTCGGCAACGGCGTCGATCCCGCCGACATCATCAAGGAGTTCGGCGCGGACATGATCCGCCTCTGGGCCGGCTCGTCCGACTACCACGTCGACGTGCGCTGCTCGAAGGAGATCTTCAAGCAGCTGAGCCAGAACTATCTGAAGTTCCGCAACACCGCGCGCTACTGCCTGGGCAACCTCGACGGCTTCGACGCCGACGAGCTCGTCGCCCCGGAGGACATGCTCCCGCTCGACCGCTGGGCCGTCACGCGGCTCAACGCCCTGATCGAGAAGGCGGCCGCGGCCTACGAGAACTATGAGTTTCACGTGATCTCCCACGCGATCAACGACTTCTGCGTGGTCGACCTGTCGAGCTTCTATCTCGACATCATCAAGGACCGTCTCTACTGCGAGGAGCGCAACGGTCTCAAGCGCCGCAGCGCGCAGACCGCGCTGTTCCTGATCCTCGACAGCATGACCAAGATGTTCGCGCCGATCCTCGCCTTCACCTGCGACGAGATCTGGCAGGCCATGCCGCACCGCAGCGGCGACGATCCGCGCAACGTCCTGCTCAACGAGATGAACAAGCCCTTCGCCGCCTACGCCCTCTCCGCGGACGAGCTGGAAAAGTGGAGCGCGCTGATCTCCGTGCGCAACGACGTCAACGGCGTGCTCGAGGCCGCCCGCGCCGACAAGCGCATCGGCAAGCCGCTCGAGGCCGCCGTCACGCTGCGCGCCTCCGGCGAAAGCCGCGGGAAGCTCGAAAAGATCTCCGACATGGACCTTGCCGAGCTCTTCATCGTCTCGAAGTGCCTGATCTCCGACGACGAGGTCGCCGACGCGGTGGTCGGACAGGGCTCGGAGAACGCCTCGCTCACGATCTCCGTCATCGAGGCGCCCGGCACGAAGTGCCCGCGCTGCTGGATGCAGACCGAGAAGGCCGATCCCGAGACCGGGCTGTGCCCGCGCTGCGCCGCGGTCGTCGCAAAGCTCTGATTTCCTTGTAAAGCATCGCCGCGATCGGAAAAGCGGCGCGAAATCCAATTGCCGCTCCCGCGGCAGATAGGAGATAAACATGCTGTATGCCATTGTTGCGCTGCTGGTCATCATTCTCGACCAGTGGACGAAGTTCTGGGTCGCCGGACACATCGCGCTCAACACCGGCTCGCGCGAGCTGATCCCCGGCCTGGTCAAGCTGGTGAACATCCATAACGACGGCGCCGCCCTCGGCTTCCTGAGCGGGAAGAACGCGGGGATGCTCTTCATCATCCTCTGCGCCGTGTTCACGATCTTCGTGATCATCGCGCTCGCGACGAAGCTCGTCAAGGCCCCCATCGGCCGCTGGAGTCTGCTGTTCATCATGGCGGGCGGTCTGTCCAACTGCATCGACCGTCTGCTCAGCGGCTACGTCCAGGACATGTTCATGCCCACCTTCATGGACAAGCTGCCGATCTTCAACGTCGCGGACATCTTCATCACCGTGTTCTGCCTGATCTTCATCCTGTTCGTCCTTTTCGGCGGCAAACGCAGCGAGGACGACTATGACGACGAGGACGAGGATCTCGAGGACGACGAGGAAGAAGACGAGGACGAGGAAGAAGAGGTCGAGAAGAAGTCCCACAGCCTCGACGCCATGTTCGGCTCCAGAGCCCGCCGCCGGGACGAGGAGGAGGACGAGGAAGACGAGGATGAGGACGAAGAAGAGGACGAGGACGTAAAGAAGCCGCGCGGCCTCTTTGCCGGACTCAAATCCCGCTCCCGCGGCGAAGAAGACGAAGACGAGGACGACGAGGAAGAAGAGGACGAGGAAGAAGACGAAGAGGAAGAGGAGGAAGACGATCTTCCGCCCGCCCGCCGTCCTTCCCGCTATGACCGCGCCGCACGCAACGGCAGACGTCCCGCGAAGCACGCCGCGCGCAGGAGCCGCGACGAGGACGAGGACGAAGACCTGACCGGGAACGAGGACGAAGCGCCCGACGAAGCCCCCGCTCCGCGCAGACCGAGAGCCGAAAAGAAGGAGCCTGCCAAGCCGAAGCGCAGCTCCCGCCGCGACCGTCAGGCCGAGCTGGACGAGAAGTACGCCCGCTTCAAGGCCGAGCGCGCCGCGCGCGAGCAGAAGTGGTCCGCCGAGGCCCCGGAGAAGCCCGCCGTCGTCGATCCCGACGATCCCTTCGCCGAATGGGATGCCGCCGCGCGCAAGGCCGAAGAGGCCGTCAGGCCCGAGCCCGCGCCGGCTCCCGCCCCGGTCGTCGAGCCCGCGCCGGCTCCCGCCCCCGAGCCCGCCGCTCCGAAGGCGGACGAGAGCATGGAGTTCTCGCTGGAGGACATCCTCGCAGAATTCAAATAAAGCACATGGACGACAATGTTTTCATTGTCACGGCAGAGGAGAGCGGCGAGCGAGTCGACGCTCTCCTCGCTCGCCATCTGGAGGGTTTTTCCCGCAGCGCTGTGCAGCGCCTGATCGAAGACGGCGCCGTGCTGCTGGATGACCGGCCGATCCGGAAAAACCGCGTCTGCGCGGCGGGAGAGAGCTATTTCGTCACGCTGCCGGAGCTCGCGGAGGTCCCGCTCGTGCCGCAGGACATTCCGCTGGACGTCGTGTACGAGGACCGCGACGTGATCGTCGTGAATAAGCCGCGCGGCATGGTCGTGCACCCCGCGCCGGGGCATCCCGACGGCACGCTGGTCAACGCGCTGCTGTACCATTGCGGCGACAGCCTTTCCGGCGTCGGCGGCGAGAAGCGGCCCGGCGTCGTCCATCGCATCGACAAGGACACCTCGGGGCTGATCATCGCGGCGAAGAACGACCGCGCGCACCTGGCGCTGAGCGCGCAGCTGAGCGATCACAGCTTAAGCCGCGAATACGAGGCGATCGTCCGCGGCCGCCTGCGCGACGACTCCGGCACGATCGACGCGCCGATCGGCCGCTGCCCGACGGACCGCAAGCGCATGGCCGTGACGCCCAAAGCCTCCCGCAGCGCCGTCACGCACTGGGAAGTGATCGCGCGCTTCCGCGGCTACACCCACGTCCGCTGCCGGCTCGAGACCGGGCGGACGCACCAGATCCGCGTGCATATGGCCCATATCGGCCATCCGCTGCTCGGCGACTATACCTACGGCGCGCCCTCGCCCGACAAGGGACTGGAGGGCCAGTGTCTCCACGCGCGGAGGCTGCGCTTCGTCCACCCGTCGAGCGGCGAGCGCGTCGAGCTGGAATGTCCCCTGCCGGACTATTTTTGTGAAGTGCTGAAAAAACTCGGGACACCCGAATAAACGGAGGTAAGCGAAATGAAAAAACTCGGAGGCGTCCTCTTTGCTCTCGTCGCGCTGGCGCTGGTGATCGCCGCCGTCGTGCTGGTCGTCAAGCTGGTCAAGGGCGCGCTGAACACGATCCTCGGTATCCTCGTCATCATCGCGCTCGTCGTGATCGTGATCTGGATGTTCTCGTACGCCAGGCGCGCACGGAAATAGGGCCATGCGGTTCGTCGTCTGCAGTCCGCTTCTCGAAGGCGGCGCGCCGGTTTTGACGGCCGACCGCAACTGCGTGCGCCTGTCCCCGCCCGACGAGGAGACGCTGATGCTGCGCTGGGACGAGATCGACCGCGTTTATCTGTCTCGGCAGATTCCTCGGAAGGTCTATCTGGTTTTTCTGACCAAGGCGGGGCTGCGCCATCGACTGCTGATCGGCCGCCTGCCCGGCGGCGTGGGGCATCTTCCTTTGCTCTGCCGCTTCGGTCTGGCGGAGGAGGGCAAGCCCCTGCACAGGCTCAGCTTGGAGTCGGTCGCCGCGCACCTCAACGACGGCCGGATCCTCTCACAGCTCCTGTCCGTTCGGCCGAAAGAAGACTGATGCCCTTATGTCGCAGATATAGACGGAACGATGCGGAAAAACCGATCCCCCCTGAACGCCGCCAAACCAAGCAAGCCGCCGGAAGGACTCTCTTCCGGCGGCCTGCGTTTTTTTATGATGTTTGGCTTTCATCGCAGGGGCGGCTGTCAGCCGCCCGCACTTTTTCTATTCCCCTCGCTCGATCTTCTCCAGCGTGTCGGCGAGGATCTCCTTCCGCAGCGCGGTCAGCCAGGCGGAGAAGGCCACGGCGTCGTTGGCGTAGCTCTTGTTGAGCTCGTATTCGTTCTCCGTCCAGGTCGCAAGCGGCGATTCGTTGTGCTGGATCACGGCTTCCAGCTTGTCGAGCGCCTTGTACAGCTTCGCCTCGGCCGTCTCCTGCGCGTCCATTTCCGCGTAGAGCGCCGCGAGCTCGCTCGATACCTCCTCCGGCAGCGAGGCGACCCAGCGCGAGAGCAGGGAGTCCTCCGTCTCGCGGTCGGCCTCGGTCTTGACGAAGGCGGGGATATCGCCGGTGAAGCACTCGCCGAGGTCGTGGACGAGGCACATGTCCACCACGCGGTCGATATCGAGCTCCGGGAACTCGCGCCGCAGCAGCAGCGCCATCAGAGAAAGGCGCCAGCTGTGCTCGGCCACGCTCTCCGGCCGCCCCCGCGAGCTGGTGCAGTGCCGCGTCGTGTCCTTGAGCCGCTCCGCGACGTGCAGGATGTTCAGAAATTCTCTCGGCTCCATGCCCCTTCCTCCTCGATCCTCTTTGAAAAAACGATGCAGCGGCGCCCCGTTCCTGCGGGACGCCGCCGCGCTTTCGCGATCAGTAGTTTTCTTCTCTGACTTCGAAATAGCTCTGCGGGTGGTTGCACACGGGGCAGACCTCCGGGGCCTGCGTGCCGACGACCAGATGGCCGCAGTTGCGGCACTCCCAGACCTTGACGCTGCTCTTTTCAAAGACCTGCTTGGTCTCGATGTTGTTCAGCAGCGCGCGGTAGCGCTCCTCGTGCGCCTTCTCGATGGCGGCGACGCCGCGGAACTTCGCGGCCAGCTCGACGAAGCCTTCCTCCTCGGCTTCCTTCGCCATGCGCTCGTACATGTCGGTCCACTCGAAGTTCTCGCCCTCGGCGGCGTGCAGCAGGTTGTCCGTGGTCGCGCCGAGCTCGCCGAGCTCCTTGAACCACAGCTTGGCGTGCTCCTTCTCGTTCTCGGCGGTCTTGAGGAAGATCGCGGAGATCTGCTCGAAGCCCTCCTTCTTGGCGGTGGAGGCGAAGTAGGTGTATTTGTTGCGCGCCTGGGATTCGCCCGCAAAGGCTTCCCACAGGTTCTTTTCGGTCTTGGTGCCCGCGTATTTATTGGCCATGGTGTTTCCTCCTGAATATGAAATGAATAACTGTTGTTGAAAGCTCTGTTACAAAAATACTATACCCCATCCGTTTGAAAATATCAACGGCAAATCGATCGGCCCCTATATCCCCGTCTCCCGTTCCCGGGGGAGAATCCAACGGAGGGGGCCCGCAGCGCCGCGGCTTCCCATCATCAGAGCAGCGGGAGGAGCTCGAGGAGTAGCGAAGCGGCGCCGCGGGAGTGAATGACGTGCCGGGGGCACGTCAGAGCCGCGGCGTGACCGAGCCGCAGCGAGACCGAAGGGCCCTCCTCGTGTACAATAAACGCAATGCCAACGCAAAAAGAGCCGTCTTCAACAAACAGTACTCTCTTCCGTCCATAGAGCAGCGGGAGGAGCTCGAGGAGGGGCGAAGGGCCCTCCTCGTGTACAATAAAAACACAAAAAAGAAGTCATCCAAATGGATGACTTCTTTTTTGTGTTGGCATTGACCTATCTTCCCGGTCCGTCGCCAGACAAGTATTTTCGGCACTGGTGAGCTTAACTTCTGTGTTCGGAATGG
>JBGUZD010000050.1:0-15001 GCA_045222695.1 Candidatus Limivicinus sp. | reverse complement strand
CAGGGGCAGCGCGAAGAGCGGCTTGTTGGCGAACCAGTCCTGCAGCGTGTGCGTGGAAACGGAAGCGTCGCAGGCCTCGTTGCAGGTAATGATCAGCGGGGCGGCATCGGGCACGTCGTCGAGGACGAACAGGCCCGACTCGGCCTGGCACATCGGGCAGGGGTCGCCCGGCAGACCGATGGACTGCACCGCGTCGATGTAGTTCAGAACGGTGTGGCTGTTGACGTGGCAGGTGACGAAGTAGGGGATCATCTCCATCGGGATGTAGTGGTATCCCGCGTCCATCCACGGATAGAACAGCGTGCCGCAGGTCGTCTCGTTGGCGTAGAAGGTGTGACGGTAGGCGTCGTTCTCCTTGCCGCCGTGCAGACGGGTATCGGCGTTGAAGAAGTTGCAGATCTGCTGGATCGAGGCACTGACCATCGCGCGGTAGTGCCAGGCGGAGGCGCGCAGCGCTTCGCCGCGCATGCCCTGCAGGCCGCGGTCGAACCAGTGGATGACGGGCAGGTAGGTCTGGCCCATCCAGCGGTAGCGCAGCGTGCCCTTGAAGAAGTCGATCGGGTTGTTCGAGTACTTGAGGATATCGGTGACCATGTGGACGTAGTTGTAGCCCCAGACCATGTACATGTAGTAGAACGTGTCCTTGACGCCGCGCCACTCACGATGCTTATAGAGCTGGGTCTTGTCCTCGAGGATCTCTCCGAGACGGCGGCCGCCCTCTTCGGCGGTATGGGGCTTGCCGTACCAGAAATCCTTTACGGCCTTGATCGGATTCTTTTTAGCCATAATCAGTTGCCCTCCTGGATCTGCTTGATTTCAATGCTCTCCACAAAGGCCTGGAAGCGCGTGCGCAGCTGGCCGGAGGCGGAGTTGATGTATTCCTTTTCGATCGAGCAAACGGGGATGCCGAAGTCGCGCTTGAGGATGAAGGTGTCGATCACGCGCTCGTAGCTCCAGTACTCGCAGAACTTGTTGGAGGCGACGATGATGCCGTCGGCGTGGTACTCCTTCGCCAGGTCGGCCAGTCTCTTCTTTCTGGCGCGCATCTCGTCCTGCGGCATGAAGCGCGGGCAGTTGGAGGTCTTAAGATAGTGCTCGGCGATGCAGCGGAGCGGGCTCTTGCCCTCCTCGAGCACGATGGGCTGGCGGCTCTCGACGGCGCCGTAGCAGAAGCGGTCGCACACGACGAGCGCGCCGCAGCCTTCGACGAGCTTGGTGAAGTCGGGGTCGTCGTTCTCGGAGCCGGCCAGCACGACCTTGCAGCGGAACTCCTTCTTCAGGTTGGGCTCGCGGGTTTTCATCTCCTCGGCCGTCTCGCGCAGATACGGCAGGATCAGGTACTTCGGGCAGCAGAGGGAGACGAGCTGGATCACATGGAACTCATAGCCGGTGATCGTGGGGTTGTCCAGTTTGCGGTACTCGCCGATCTCGTTGATCAGGCGGCAGACCTCGTTGTGCTCCTCGATGGTCTTGAGGAGGGCCTCGTCGGAGATGTCGATGCCGAAATGCTCGTGCAGCGGCTCAAGCACATGGGCACGCAGCTGGGTCTCGAAGTGGTCGTAGCTGTTCTTCGTGTTCTTGAAGGGAATGTCGGTGAAGGTGCAGAAGAAATCATCGTTGTCGATGATGCGCATATCCTCGACGGAATCGAGATGCTTCTGCTGGATGTGCTCCTGGAAGCGGCAGGTGGCGGTGCAGGTCTCGGTGCCCATCTGGGCGTCGAGGAAGTTGTAGCCGCCCTCGAGCGCGCGCTCCAGCAGCGAGCGGGCGTAGTGGCAGACGCGTCCGGACAGGTAGTAGGTCGCGATGTCCGGAGAGGTGCAGCCGGGCGCTCTCAGTCTCACCGAGAAGCAGCCGGGCAGGTCGAGAAGCACTTCAGGCATGAAGTAGCAGGTATAGCCGATGGCTCTCTTTCCGTCGGCCTTCCCCTGCTTGACGAGTTCGTTGTTCGCCTCCTGAAGCAGGTTCTCAAAGTAGATGAGATGCTTAAGGTCTTTCAACAGATAACCCCCCAAATATTGTTTTCTGTCCAACAGCACAGGCGCATCCGATCCCCTTTTTTTGCGGTCGGGGCCCTTATGCGCCTATGGTGCCATTCTTATCTGCAATTTTACCAAACTGACATTCCTTTGTCAATTCAAAACAGGCCCTGAATTGGCGAAAATGTAAGAAAATCAAGGTTTTGCGCTATACAATTTGATCGCTTTTGTCTAAACAGAAAGCCTCTCGAAAAAGCTCGCGATCTCCTTTTCCGAAGCGGCGGCGCTGCCCTGGATCATTTCCGGTCTGCCGCCGCCGCGTCCGGAGATGCCGGCGTTGATCGCTTTCGCCGCGCTCCGCAGATCGACGCGGCGGCTGCCGATGATATAGCGCCATTGTCCCGCGCCGTCGGCGAGGAAGAGCGCGGCGACGCCGTCCGTCTTTTCCGTCAGGCGGTTGACGAGCTCGCGCGCCGCGGCTTCGCTCAGACCCTCGTCGAAGAGGCAGACGTTCCCCTCCGTCGGCGCGATCGCCTCCGCGCGCAGCGCGGCGCAGCGCATCCCCAGGATCGAGGCGCGCTCCTTGAGCTTCGCCTCGCTCTCGAGCAGACGCTCGACGGCGGGCGCGATCTCGTCGCGCTTCGCGCTCAGCAGCGCGGAGATCGCCGCGGCGCTGTCCTGCTTGCGGCGGTAGTCGTCCAGCGCGTCCATGCCGCAGATCAGGCTCAGACGCACGCCGCCGCGGTGCCGCTCGGCCGTGAGGAGCTTGATCGCGCCGATCTCGCCCGTGGCGCGCACATGCGGCGCGCAGCAGGCGCAGCGGTCGATCCCGGCGATCTCCACGATGCGCACCGCGCCCGCGAGTTCCTTCTTGCTGCGGTATTCGAGGGCCTTCAGCTCCTCCGGCGAGGGGTAGAAGGTCCGCACGGGGATGTTCGCGCGCACGGCGAGATTGGCCTCATACTCGATCTCGCTGAGCTGCTCGAAGCTCAGTTCCCTGTCAAAGTCGATGGTCATGCAGTCCGAGGCCATGTGGAAGCCGACGTTCTCCGCGCCGTACTTTTGGTGCGTCAGGCCGGAAAAGACGTGCTCGCCGCTGTGGTTCTGCATGCGGCGCAGACGCTTTTCCCTGTCGACGGCGCAGGCGTATACGCCGGGTGCGAGCTCCCGGTCGCACAGATGCCGGATCTCGCCTTCCCGCTCGTGCACGTCGAGCACGCGCGCCGGGCCGATCATCCCGGTGTCCGCCGGCTGGCCGCCGCCCTCGGGGAAGAAGGCCGTGCGGTCGAGCACGATCTCCCAGCCGCGTTTTTCTTCCCGCGCGGCCAGGACCGTCGCCTCGAACTCGAAGAGATGGCTGTCGATATAATACAGCTTTTCGGTCATGCTCTCCCTCCTTTACAGCGCGCGGATGATCTCGTCCGTGATGGACAGGCATATCTCCGCCGAACGCGCCAGCTCTTTTGAAAACTCCTCCGCGCCGCCCGTGATGCCGTCCGAGACGGTCTTGACAACGAGGCAGGGCACGCCGGCGCGATGGCAGGTCAGCACCACGGCCGCCGCCTCCATCTCGCAGATGTCCGCGCCGAAGCGCTCGTGCAGCGTCCTTTTCGCCTCGCCGCCGGCGACGAACTTGTCCGCCGAGGCGCAGACGACCGTTTTCAGCTCCGGATACAGCGCCAGCGCCCTGGCGACCAGCTCCGGCGTCGTCGGGACGCGGGGCGTGGGATAGGCCGCGTAGCGTCCGACCTCGCAGCCGTCCCAGGCGGAGGTGTCGAAGTCGTAGTGCACGACGCTCTCGACCACGACCGTGCGCGCGAGGGCCATCTCTTCCGTCAGGCCGCCGACCACGCCGAAGTCCACGATGAGCTCCGCCCCGTACGCGGCGATGAGCAGCTCCGTCGCCGCGGCCGCGGCGATCTCTCCCGCGCCGGAGTTGACGATGAACAGGCGGAAGTCCCCGCCCTCGTAGCGGTGGACCTCAAAGCCGCCGCGCTTTTCCACGCCCGCGGCGCGCCCGTACTTTGAAAGCACCGCATCCATTTCGACCGCGACGATCATGCCGATTGTTTTCATTTGAACGCTCCTTTTGAAAGATCTTTTTCCCCGACGACCGAAGCTCCGTTTCTCTCAACAAGCTTGTCAGCGTACGGCGCGAGCACGTTTCGGATCTCGATCATGTTTTCCCTCTGATACTTGTCTGCCCAGCGGAGAAGGGCTCGCAGGTCTTTGAGCGTCTCCTTTTTCCCTTTTTCCATGCCGAGCTTTCTCCTGATAAACCTTCTGACGATCCTGCGCCTGTATACGGCTCTCGGGACCTTCAGCAGAAAGATCGCGTCCGCGTCGGCAAA
This sequence comes from Candidatus Limivicinus sp., assembly GCA_045222695.1. Taxonomy (GTDB): domain Bacteria; phylum Bacillota; class Clostridia; order Oscillospirales; family Oscillospiraceae; genus Limivicinus. Next base: position 10,671 of record JBGUZD010000050.1, on the reverse strand, counting down.
GCACTGCGCGCACCAGGCGTAATACACGCCCTCGATGATCCAGTCGTCCTGCTTCAGGATCTGATTCAGGAGATCGTCCCGCTCCGCGGCCTCTCTCTTTTTCCCGTAAGATCCCGCCGCGGCATCCCACTGCAGCTCGTCGAGATCATAGTGCGGAATGCCGTATCTTTGAGACAGCTCTTCGGCAAGCGTACTCTTTCCGCTGCCGGGGCCGCCGATGATGTGTATTTTCATACGCCGTCCTCCCGCGAAACCTCGTCCCTGCATTCGGCCGCCGCGTTTGAAAAAGGCCGAGGGGACTCGGCCTTTTGTGTCGTCTTCTGTTGTCAGATCACGCGCACGCGCAGCACCTCGGGCATCGCGCGGATGTTGTCGGCGACGTCGTCGCCGACCTGCGTGCCGAGGTCGACGATCGTGACGGCGTAGCCGCCGCGCGGCTTGTTGATCATGTGCTCGACGTTGATCTCGCGCGCGCTGATGGAATCGAGGATGCGCGTGATCATGCGCGGGACGTTGCGGTGGATGACGCAGAGCCTGCACACGCCCATGCGGCTGAGCGAGACGTTGGGCAGGTTCACGGAGTTCTTGATGTTGCCGTTGAGAAGATAATCCCAGATCTGGTTCGCGCCCATGACGGCGCAGCGGTCCTCGCTCTCGGGCGTGCAGGCGCCCAGATGCGGCATCGCGATCACGTTCTTTTTCCCGATCAGCTTTTCGTTCGGGAAGTCCGTGACGTAGCGCGCGACCTTGCCGCTCTCGATCGCGGCGAGCATGTCCTCGTCGCAGACGACCTCGCCGCGGGACTCGTTGATGATGCGCACGCCGTCCTTCATCCTGGCGAGGACGGAGGCGTCGATCATGTGGTGCGTCTCCTCGGTGTAGGGGACGTTGAGGCTGATGTAATCGCTCTTTTCCAGCAGCTCGTCGAGCGACTCGGCCCGCAGCACGTCGCGCGAGAGATTCCAGGCCGCGTCCACGCTCATGAAGGGGTCGTGGCCGTAGACGGTCATTTCCAGCGACACGGCGAGATTCGCCACCAGCGCGCCCGTCGCGCCCAGGCCGATCACGCCCATGGTCTTGCCCATCAGCTCCGGCCCGCCGAAAGCGTTCTTGCCTTTTTCGACGAGCTTGGGGATCTTCTCGCCCTCGCCCGCGATGGACTTGACCCATTCGATGCTGCCGAGCACCTCGCGCGAGGCGAGCACCAGCGAGCACATCTCCAGCTCCTTGACCGCCTCGGCGTTCGCACCGGGGCTGTTGAAGACGACGATGCCCTTTTCGGCGCAGTCCTCGACGGGGATGTTGTTATAGCCCGCCCCGGCGCGCGCGATGCACAAGAGCTCCTCGTTGAAGGGGTAGTCGTGCAGCTCGGCGCTGCGGATCAGCATGGCCTGCGGCTTTTCTATGTCGGGGCCGACCCGGCAGCCCCGCTTTTCAAGCACCTCGAGCCCCATCGGCGAGATGCTGTTCATGGTCTTGATCTCAAACATGTTCTCTTTCAAACTCCCTCATGTAGTCGGCGAGCCTTTTTGCCCCCTCGAGCGGCATGGCGTTGTACAGCGAGGCGCGCATGCCTCCGGTGACCTTGTGTCCCTTGACGCTCACGAGGCCGCGCTTTGCCGCGCCGGCGACGAATTCCGCGTCCAGCTCCGCCTTTCCGGCGGAGAAGGTGACGTTCATGAAGCTGCGGTCTTCGCGTCTTGCGTGCGGGATATACAGGCGGCTTTCGTCCAGCACGTCGTAGAGCAGCCCCGCGCGCTCGATCCTGCGCTCGGCCATGGCCTCCACGCCGCCCATGTCCCGCACCCAGTCGAGCACGAGAGACAGCATGTAGATGCACCAGCAGGGCGGGGTGTTGAGCATCGAGTCCGTTTCGGCCATCGCCTTGTAGCTCATGATCTCCGGCGTGAAGGGCAGCTCGCGCCCGATAAGGGACTTGTCCGCGATCACGACCGTCAGCCCCGCGGGAGCCATGTTCTTCTGCGCCCCGGCATAGACGAGGCCGAAGCGCGAAAAGTCGACGGGCCGCGAGAGGATGTCCGAGGACATGTCGCACACCAGCGGGCAGGCCGTCTGCGGGTCATAGTGCCACTCGGTGCCGTAGATCGTGTTGTTGGCGCAGTAATAGAAGTATTTCGCGTCCGGCGAAAGGGAGAGCTCTTCCTGCTTCGGGATGCGGTCGTGGCCGGTGGAAGAGGTGTCGGCGGCGATGCGCACCGTGCCGTACTTCTTTGCCTCCTCGGCCGCGCGGGCGGAAAAGCGCCCCGTGACGGCGTAGTCGGCCGCGCCCGAAGCGAGCAGGTTCATCCCGATCGCGGCGAACTGCAGCGTCGCGCCGCCCTGCAGCAGCAGGATCTCGTGGCTCTCGGGCACGTTCAGGAGCTCCCTGAGCGAGGCCCTGGCCGTGTCGAAGATCTCCCGGAAGGCGGCGGAGCGGTGGCTCATCTCCATGACGGACATGCCCGTGCCGCGATAGTTCAAAAGCTCCCCCGCGGCCCTTTCGAGCACGCTCTGCGGCATGGTCGAGGGCCCTGCGGCGAAGTTGAACACGTCTTCTCTTTTCACGCCGATCACTTCCCTGTTACGGATGCTATCCGAATTATATCATTACACAGAGGGCTTTTCAAATGGGAAAACCGACAAGCTCTCCCTGCGAAACGCCTGTTATTTTGACGGTTTTGACCTGTCCGTGCAGGCCGGGCTGCGGCACGCGCACGAGCAGGTAGTTCTCGCTGTGGCCCAGCGAGCCCTCTCCCTCCCCGCTCTCGAAAAGGACCGTGAGGCTCCTTCCGATCTGCGCGTCGAGGTACCGCGCGCGCGTGGCCGCGGCGACGGCCGAGGCCTCGGCGGCGCGGCGGCTCTTGACGGCGGCGCTGCACTGATCCGGCATCGCGTCGGCCTTCGTGCCGGGGCGGCGGGAATAGGGAAAGACGTGCAGGTCGGCGAAGGCGCACTTTTCGATAAAGGCGAGCGTTTCGGCGTGGTCTTCCTCCGTCTCGCCGGGGAAGCCCGTGATCAGATCGCCCGTCAGCGCGCAGCCGGGGAAATACCGCCGCAGCCGCTCGGCGACGGAAAAGAAGGCCGCCGTGTCGTACTTGCGGTTCATGGCCCTGAGCGTTTTGTCGCAGCCGGACTGCAGCGAGAGGTGGAAATGCGGGCAGAGCTTGCCCGTCGCGGCGGCCTTTTCGCAGAATTCCTCCGTGACGACGGTCGGCTCGAGCGAGCCGAGACGGATGCGCATCTCTCCGGAGGCCGCGGCGACGGCCGACACCACGTCGGCAAGGCCCGGCTTTCCGGGCAGGTCGACGCCGTAGGAAGCCACCTCGATGCCCGTGAGCACCAGCTCCCGGAAGCCCTCCGCGGCCAGACGGGCGCTCTCGGCGGCCGCCTTTTCGAGCGGCAGGGAGCGCAGCCGCCCGCGCGTGTAGGGGATGATGCAGTAGCTGCAGAAGTTGTGACAGCCGTCCTGGATCTTCAGCATGGCCCGCGTCCGTCCGTCCACGGCGCCGGCGCGCAGCTCCTCGAAGACGCGGCGCTCGAAGGGCTTGTCGATCCAGAGCTCCTCCTCGCCTTCCGCGGCGGCCTTTTCCACCGCCTCGACGAATTTCAGCCTGTCGGCCGCGCCGAAGACGACCTTCGCGCCGAGCTGCCGCACCTTTTCCGGCTCGAGCTGGGAATAGCAGCCGCCCACCGCGATCACCGCGCCGGGGTTTTCTTCGCTCAGACGGCGGATCGTCTGGCGGGTCTTGCGCCCGCTCTCGGCCGTGACGGCGCAGGAGTTGACGATCACGGCGTCCGCGCTCTCGCCTTTTTCCGCGCGGCGGTGGCCGTGCGCGGCGAGGACGGCCTCCATGGCCTGGGTCTCGTACTGGTTGACCTTGCAGCCGAGAGTGGCTATAATGTACTTCATAACAGAACTCTCCAAAGGGACGATGAAAGATGGAACACTATCTTGACAACGCCGCGACCACCGCTGTCTGTCCGGAGGCGGCGGAGGCGGCCGTGAAGGCGATGACGCTTCTCTACGGCAACCCCAGCTCCACCCACGCCAAGGGGCGCGAGGCGGCGAAGCTGCTCTCCTCTTCGCGCGCCGCCGTGGCGGACGCGCTGGGCTGCGCCGCGGAGGAGCTGGTCTTTACCTCCTGCGGCTCCGAGAGCGACAACTGGGCCCTGCTCGGCGGGGCCGAGGCGGCGAAGCGTACGGGCAGGCATATTATTTCCTCGCTCGTCGAGCACGACGCGGTGCGCAAAAGTCTCGATCTGCTGGAAGAGCGCGGCTGGGAGGTCACACGCCTGAAGCCGGACCCCTCCGGCGCGATCCGCGTTGAGGATGTAAAGGCCGCGCTGCGCGAGGACACGGCGCTCGTGTCGCTGATGATGGTCAACAACGAGACCGGCGGCGTGACGGATATCGCGGGCGTGGCGCGCATGCTGAAGGACTGCTCCTCCCGCGCGCTGCTGCATACCGACGCGGTGCAGGCCTTCATGAAGCTCCCCTTCTCGGCGAAGACCCTGGGCGCGGACCTCATCAGCGTCAGCGGCCACAAGATCCACGCCCCCAAGGGCGTCGGCGCGCTCTATATCCGCTCCGGTCTGCGGCTGAGGCCCTTTATCGTCGGCGGCTCGCAGGAGGGCGGACGCCGCGCCGGGACCGAGGCCGTGCCCCAGATCGCCGCCTTCGCCGCCGCCGCGCGTCTCGCGCAGGCGGGCATGGCGGAGAACACCGCGCGCATGGCGGCGCTCAGGGCCGAAATACTCGAGCGGCTGCGCGCGGAGATCCCGGAGCTTGCCTGGATCGACTCCGCCGCGCCGCATATCCTGAGCATTTCCCTGCCCGGCTGGCGCAGCGAGGTGCTGATGAACTTCCTCGAGGCGAGGGAGATCTACGTATCAAAAAGCTCCGCCTGCAAAAAAGGCGGGCGGAGCCATGTGCTCGAGGCGATGGGCCTTCCCCCGCGCGTCATCGACGGCGCGCTGCGGATCGGGCTGAGCCGTTATACGCGTTCCGAGGACGTCGACGCGCTGTGCCTTGCGCTCAAGGAGGCGCGCGACACGCTCGCGCATCGGTAGAAAAGCCGTATCGTTATCCGGCGGAGTTATTTCTCCGCCGGTTTTTCTTTTTCTTTTTCGGGCGCTTTTCCGGCCTTTCCGGGCTTCTCGTCCTCATCGTCCGCGGAGCATTTGACCGGCTCGCGCGTGACGGGGTCGATGTGGTCGAGATCGGCGTAGTCCTCCGGATCGACGGGCAGGCTGCGCTTTTTCAGCTTGCGCTCGACGAGGATCGTGATGCCCGTGTAGATCACGACGAAGACCGGCACGCCCAGCAGCATGCCCCAGAAGCTGAAGAGCCCGGCGCCGAGGATGATCGAGAACATGACCCAGAAGCCGTTGATGCCGATCGAGCTGCCGAGGATCTTCGGGCCGATGATATTGCCGTCCACCTGCTGGAGGATGATGATGAAGATCACGAAGATCAGGGCCTTGAGCGGATCGACCAGCAGGATGATGAAGGCGCTGGGGATCGCGCCGATCAGCGGGCCGAAGAAGGGGATGATGTTCGTCACGCCGATGATCACGCTCACGAGCAGGGCGTAGGGCATTTTCAGGATCGCGCAGACGACGTAGCAGATCAGACCGATGATCGCCGAGTCGAGCAGCTTGCCGTTGATGAAGCCCATGAAGGTCCTGTCGGTGAAGCGGATCGCGCTGCGGATCTTCTCGGCCCATTCCACGCCGAAGACGCAGTAGCACAGACGCTTGGCGCGGGCGGAGGCAGTCTCCATGTTGCTCAGCAGATAGGCCGAAACGATGATGCCGATGACGATGTTGTAGACCGCGCGGAGGAAGTAATACACGCCCGCGGTGATATTGCTCACGAAGCTGCCGAGGCCCGGCAGGATCGTGTCGCGGATCCAGGTGAAGAGGTTGGTGTTGATCTCCTCGAATTTTTCGGTGACGAAGTCGCGCAGCTCGGGGTAGTTGGCGAGCGTGTTCTTCGACCACTCGCTGAGCTTGTCTATGTAGCCCGGGCTGTTGTTCACGATGGTCTCGATGCTGGAATACAGCTGCGGGATGATGAGATAGACCAGGGCGGTGATCATCGCGAGGAAGACGATGATCGACAGCAGCACCGACAGGGCCTTGGCCAGCTTGGGCGAGGTCTTTTTCTTTTTGCCGGAGAGCTTCTCCGTCAGCGGCAGGAAAAAGCCCTGATACAGGCCCTTGTACAGCGGCGAAAGGAGATACGTGATGATCAGGCCCCAGATGAAGGGGCTGAGGATCCTTGCCAGGCTCTTGAGCGCGGTCCCGATGACCGGCAGGTAGGCCAGAGCCATATAAAAAAGGATGCTGCAGGCGATGACGCAGAACGCCGTCACGCCCCAATAGAGGTATTTCTTGTCCCAGTTGAAGATCCTTCTCATGGCTTCCTCCCCTTTGCTTGTCTTGCAACAGATTTATTTTACTATTGCAAAAAAGGTGCGTCAAGTTCATTTTGTGAATTCTTTTCTCCGGCGGAAGAAAGGGCCCGGTCTTTATGTTTATTGATTTATGGTAACTCTCCGCTTTTCATAAAAATGGATATACATTTTTCGCCGTGTGGGAAAAGTTGTTGGAAATGTTGAAAAACGATGTGTTCACGTACTGTTCATCTTTTTGCCCGCTGAATAATCGCCCTCCTTTTCTGTCGAAATATGCATAATCCTGTCAACCGCTCATATCCCTCCGCGCGCCGCCGTATCCATCAATGAGGTGAATGGACTGTGAAACGACTGCTTTCTTTTTGGCTGGTCCTCTCCCTGCTCGGCGTTTCCGGCGTCGCGCGGGCCGAGCCGCTGCGTGACAACGACCTGAAAATCTCCGCGCCGAGCGCCGTGCTGATGGAGAAGGAGACGGGCGAGCTGCTGTACGAAAAGGGCGCGCACGAGCGCCGTCCGCCGGCTTCCGTGACGAAGGTGATGACCCTGCTGCTGATCGTCGAGGATATCGAGAGCGGCAAGATCGCGCTCGAGGACGTCGTGACGGCCAGCGCGCGGGCCGCCTCCTTCGGCGGCAGCTGCGTCTATCTCGAGGAGGGCGAGCGCATGAGCGTGGACGAGATGCTCAAATGCATCGCCGTGGTCTCGGCCAACGACTGCGCCGTGGCGATGGCCGAGCATCTGTGCGGCAGCGAGGAGGTCTTCGTCGAGCGCATGAACCGCCGCGCCGCGGAGCTGGGCATGGCCGACACCCACTTCACGAACTGCACGGGGCTCTTCGAGGATCCCGAGCACTACACGACCGCCTACGACATCGCGCTGATGTCGCGCGAGCTCGTGCGCCACGAGCTCGCCAAGCGCTACACGACGATCTGGATGGACACGATCCGCGGCGGGGCCTTCGGGCTGAGCAACACCAACAAGCTGGTCTACTGGTACAACGGCTGCACGGGGCTCAAGACCGGCTATACCTCCCAGGCGATGTACTGTCTTGCCGCGACCGCCGAGCGCGACGGCGTGGAATACATCGCCGTCATCCTGCACGGCGACTCCATCGAATCGCGCAACGCCGACGCCAAGGCGCTGCTGAACTACGCCTTCGCCAACTTCACGCTCGCGCCGCTGCCCGCGGACGCGGAGCTGCCCGAGGCCGCCGTGGAATACGGCGCGCTCCCCTCCCTGCCGCTCACGCTCGGGGAAGAGAGCCGCTTCCTGCTCGTCGGCAAGGGCGGCGAGGGCTGCGCCTTTTCCTACTCCCTGCCCGAGCGCGTCAGCGCGCCGGTGAAGGCGGGCGAGGAGATCGGCACGCTCATCGTCACACGCGGCGGCGAGGAGATCGCGCGGCGGCCTCTCGCCGCGGCGCAGAGTGTGGAGCGCATCGGCTTCTGGGGCATCCTCGGCCGTCTGGCGGGCAGCCTGGTCGGCCTGTAGGAGAGAAAAAGCCCTCCTTGAATTTCCCCGGCGATGATGTATAATGGTAGTGTTAAACCAATGAAAAAACAGGAGGCTTTTGAATATGGTCAAGGTCGATCTTAGCGGCGCAAACGCCTTTTTCACCGCCGCGGGCCCCGATTACGCGCTCGCGTCCCTCGCGCACCAGACCCTGCTGGATCGCAGCGGTCTCGGCGCCGACTTCACCGGCTGGGTAACGCTCCCCCGCAAGATCAGGGAAACGGAGCTTTCGCGCATCGTCGCCGCGGCCGACAAGATCCGCGCGCGCTCGAAGGCGCTCGTCGTCATCGGCATCGGCGGCTCCTATCTCGGCGCGCGCGGCGCGATCGAGCTGCTGCGCCCCATCCCCGCCGCGGGCGATCCGAAGGTCTTTTTCGTCGGCAACAGTCTGAGCGCCGATTATCTCAACGACGTGCTCGCTCAGCTCGGCGAGGATGATTTCGACGTCAACGTGATCTCCAAGTCCGGCACCACGCTCGAGCCCGCCGTCTCCTTCCGCATCTTCCGCGAGCTGCTCTCGAAGAAGTACGGCGACAAGGCCGACGAGCACATCTTCGCCACAACCGATGCGCGCCGCGGCGCGCTCAAGTCCTTGGCCGACCGTCAGGGCTGGGAGAGCTTCGTCGTCCCCGACGACGTGGGCGGCCGCTTTTCCGTGCTCTCCGCCGTGGGTCTGCTGCCGATGGCCGTCGCGGGCATCGACGTGGAGGCGGTCGTCGACGCGGCGATCCGCGAGCTGGACGCGCTCTGCGTCCCGGGCAGGGAGAACCCCGCCTGGCAGTACGCCGCCGCGCGGCAGAACCTGTACAACAAGGGCTACGGCGTGGAGATCCTCGGCTGCTACGAGCCGAGCTTCCGCTTCATGGCCGAATGGTGGAAGCAGCTCTACGGCGAGAGCGAGGGCAAGGACGGCAAGGGCATCTTCCCCGCGAGCGTGGAATACACCGCCGACCTGCACTCGATGGGCCAGTTCATCCAGGAGGGCCCGCGCATGCTGATGGAGAGCGTCGTTCGCTTTGCGAAGGCCCGCAGCGGCTATGAGGTGCCCTTCGACGAGGCCGACGGCGACGGTCTGAACTACATCGCCGGCCGCGACCTCAACGAGGTCTGCCGCATCGCGGCGGACGCCGTCAAGGAGGCCCACATCTCCGGCGGCGTGCCCAACATCGTCATCGAGGCCGGGGCGCGCGACGAGGAAGGCTTCGCCGCGCTCGTCTGCTTCTTCGAATTCGCCTGCGCGATCTCCGGCTACATGTCCGGGGTCAACCCCTTCAACCAGCCCGGCGTCGAGGCCTACAAGAAGAACATGTTCCGCATGCTCGGCAAGCCCGGCGCGGTCTGATCTGGGAAAGGAAAGCATGTCCAAGCTGAAAAAACCGGTATCCGCCGTCGCGTCGGTTTTTGACATGATCGGGAAGAAAAAGGTCGCCGTTTACGCGGCGGCCTCCGATTATTTCCTGTTCATGTCCCTCGTGCCGATCCTGATGCTGCTCGTCAGCCTGATCCGCTATCTGCCCTTCGACCAGGCCGACGTGCTGAACATCTTCGCCGACGCGGTGCCCGCCTCCGTTTACAAGGTCATCACACCCATCGTGAACAGCATCTACCGCAGCGGCAGCGGCGTCATCACCGTTTCCGTCCTGCTGACGCTTTTCTCGGCCTCGAGCGCGATGCGCGCGATCATGAAGGGCCTCGACGCGGTCTACGAGGTCGAGCGGCGCGAGAACGCCCTCGTGTTCTTTGCGCGCGCCTATGTCTATATGCTGATCCTCATCGTGATCATCATCCTCAGCCTCGGCGTGATGGTCTACGGCGGCGCGGCTCTGGGCTGGCTGCATTCGATCCTGCCGAACAACGGCTTCGTCGACGGTCTGTTCTCGCTGACGAAATATATGCGCTATCTGCTGGTGCTTGCGATCCTGACGCTCTCGTTCATCCTGCTCTACCGCTGGGTGCCCGCCGGGGAGCACCGCGCCGCCTGCCAGTGGCCGGGCGCGGTTTTCTGCGCCTTGGCCTGGGCGGTGTTCTCCTGGGTGTTCTCGCTGTACGTCTCCATCTCCGACAAGTTCGGCGCCTACGGCTATATCGGCACGATCATGGTGGCGATGATGTGGATGTACTACTGCTTCATGTTCCTGCTCATCGGCGGCTGCATCAACGCCGTGATCGAGCAGCGCCGCGCCGCGCGGAACGCGCCCGCGGAGGAAGCGTTAGAATAAGCAAAAAGGCCGGAAGCCGCAGGCTTCCGGCCTTGCCGTATATTCTGCATATTGACCTCGTCCCGGGAAGCTCTTATAATAGAGAAAAACACAAGGAGAGAGAGAGAAACATGAAGCTCACCGCCTTCATCCTCCCCCGCTGCCCCTACTGCCTGCAGATGCGCGAGCTGGTGGAGGAGCTGCGCGCCGAGCGAGACGAGCTCGCCGCCGTCGAGATCGAATTCATCGACGAATCGGCGCAGCCGGAGCTGGCAGATCGCTACGACTATTACCGCGTGCCGAGCTTTTTCCTCGGCACGGAAAAGCTCTACGAGGCCAGCCCTCTTTGGACCCGCGCGGAAGCAAAACGCAGGCTTGGCGCGATGTTCGACGCGGTGCTGGAAAAGGAATAGAATTCGGGGGATGCTCCCCTTATCCCCCAAAAAAGGTCAGACACCGTCTGACCTTTTTATTTTCAAAATGAAACCGGAAAAAGTTTTTTCTCCCCGCCGGCCTTTGGGGAGGGCTTGGGAGGGGGCGCCGCG
>JBGUZD010000049.1:0-3398 GCA_045222695.1 Candidatus Limivicinus sp. | reverse complement strand
CACCGGCTGCATGAAGCTGATGATGAACGGCGCCGTCACGATCGGCACGCTCGACGGCGCGAACGTCGAGATGTACGAGCGCCTCGGCGACGAGAACATGTTCCTCTTCGGCCTGCACACCGACGAGATCGCCGCGCTGCGCGCCAAGGGCTACGACCCGGCCGCGGTCGCTTCGAAGGACTGGGAGATCCAGCGCGTGCTCGACCGCTTCTCGCAGGGCTTCAAGGACGGCAAGAGCTATTCCGACCTCGTGTCGATGCTGCTCTACGGCGGCGACCAGTATATGCTCATCGCCGACTACCGCGCCTACGCCGACACGCAGAAGCGCCTCTACGAGCGCATCGCCGACGAGGGCGAGCTGGGCCGTCTCGCGATCGTGAACACCGCGATGAGCGGCTTCTTCGCCGCCGACCGCGCGATCCGCGAATACGCGGACAATATATGGATGCTCGACGCGTAACGGTCGTCGGCGGCGCCAACACCGATATCTGCGGCAGGCCCGCGCAGGCCCTGATCCGCCATGACTCCGCCCCCGGGACGGTCAGCGTCCGGCACGGCGGCGTGGGGCGCAACATCGCCTGCGACCTCGCGCGGCTGGGACTGCGGACGCGCTTCGTCACCGCGCTCGGCGACGACGGCTTCGGCGCCTCCGTGCGCGAGGGCTGCCGCAGCTGCGGCGTGGACATGAGCCTGACGAGGACCGTCCCCGGCGCGCGCAGCCCGGTCTATCTCTACCTCAGCGACGAGAAGGGCGAAATGGACGCCGCCGTCTCCGACATGGAGCTCATGGCGGCGCTCACGCCGGCGTATCTGCGCTCGCGCCTGGACGAGATCGACGACGCCGACGCCGTCGTGCTCGACGGCAACCTCCCGGCGGAGACGATCGCCTTCCTCTGCGAAAAGCTCCGCGCGCCGATCGTCGCCGATCCGGTCTCCACGGCCAAGGCCACGCGCTTCGCCCCCGTGCTCGGCCGCCTCGCGGCGATCAAGCCGAACCTGCTGGAGGCGCGCGCCCTGACGGGCAAGCAGAGCCCGGAGGACTGCGCCGAGGCCCTGCTGCGCTCGGGCGTGGGCAGCGTGTTCCTCTCGCTCGGCGCGAAGGGTCTGCTCGCGGCCTCGGGAGAGGAGCGCGTGCTGCTGCCCTGTGAAAAGGCGGAGCTCGTCAGCGCCACCGGCGCGGGCGACGCGGCCACGGCCGCCGTCGTCTGGGCGACGGTACGCGGCCTCGATCTCGCCGCCGCCGCCCGCGCGGCCGTCACGGCCGGCGCGATCGCCGCCGCGAGCGAGGAGGCCTCCCCTCCGCAGCTCCGCGCGGAGAAGCTGCTGTAAATGAGCAAAAAAAGAAGGCACAGACTTTGTCTGTGCCTTCTTTTTTGTTGTCTCAGTCTTCGACTTCCAGGCTCGAGAAGCAGAACTTCGTGCAGTCGACGAGCCCGCGGTCCGTCAGCCGCAGCTCCGGCAGGCAGGCCAGGGGGATGAGCGCCATCGTCATAAAGGGCGAGACGATGTCGCAGCCGATCTCCTTCCAGGCCTCGGAGAGGGCGGCGACCTTTTCGCTCATCTCCTCGGCGCTCAGCGGGTTCATCAGCCCCGCGAGCGGCAGCTCGACGCAGCCGAGGATCTTACCCTCGCGCACGGCGCACATGCCGCCGCCGCAGCGGATCAGCGTGTTGGCCGCCAGAGCCATGTCCTCGTCGTTCGTGCCGACGACCAGCAGGTTGTGCGCGTCGTGCGCGACCGTCGAGGCCATCGCGCCGCAGCGGATATCGAAGCCCTTGACGAAGCCCACGCCGTGCTTGCCCGTGTCGTGGTGGCGCTCGAAGACGAAGGTCTTGAGCACGTCCTGCTCCACGTCGGACTCCAGCGCGCCGTCCCTGACCTTGAGCGTCATGTGCCGCTCGTAGTCGCCGACGTGCGCGGGGATGATCTCGATCACGCGCACGAGCGCCTCGTCCTTTTTGTCGGTCGGCACGCGGAAGGTCGCGGGCGTGATGGTCTCGCCGACGTGCATCGTGTGCATCGCGCTCTCGGGATAGGCATAGGGCGCGAACTCCCGGAGCATCTTCCCGTCCTCGGCGACGACCTCGCCGTCGATCATCATGCGGAAGGGGCGGAAATCGTTCAGATCGCGGGAGAACACGATGTCCGCGCACTTGCCCGGCGCGATCGAGCCGAGCTCGTGGTCGAGCTGGAAGCACTGGGCGCAGTTGATCGTGACCATCTGGATCGCGGTGATCGGGTCGACGCCGAAGGAGACCGCGCGGCGCACGATGTGGTCGAGATGGCCGTCGTTGACGAGGGTGTAGGGGTGCGTGTCGTCGGAGATCATGATCGCGAAGCGCGTGTCGATCTCATGCTCGCGGATCGAGCGGCTGACCTCCTGCAGGTCGTGCCAGGCCGAGCCCTCGCGGAACATCGCGTACATGCCCAGACGCATCTTCGCCAGCGCGTCCTCCATGCGGGTGGACTCGTGGCAGCAGCGGATGCCGCTGGCAATGAAGGCGTTGAGCGCGGGGCCCGTCTCGGGGATCGAGAAGTGGCCCGTCACGGTCTTGCCGGCCTTGAGCGTCTCGCCGGTGATGGCGTGCGTCTCCGGGACGGAATTGATGATGCCGGGGAAGTTCATCATCTCGCCCAGGCCCACGACCTCGTCGCGGCGCATCTCCGAGGCGATGTCGGAGGAGTCGATCGTGCTGCCGGAGTCCTCGAAGCCGGGGACGGCGGGGACGCAGGAGGGCGTGGTCAGCATGGCCTTGAGCGGCGTGCGCGCGGCGTCCGCCACCATCAGGTCCACGCCGGGCAGGCCCATGACGTTGCAGATCTCGTGCGGGTCGTAGAAGATGCCGGAGGTGCCGTGGGGGATGACCGAGCGGGCGTACTCGCCGGCGGAGAGCATGGACGACTCGATGTGGATGTGGCCGTCGAGCATGCCCGGGGAGATGTAGGCGCCCGCGGCGTCGATGACCTTCGTCCCCTCGCCGATGCAGTGCTTCGCGTCGCCCACGAGCGCGATGCGCCCGCTGTGGATCGCGACGTCGGTGTGCTCGAGGATCTCGTGCGTGCAGACGTTGACGAGCTTCGCGTCGGTGATGACCGTCTCGGCGGGGAGGCGGCCCATCGCGACGGAGGACAGGGCCGCGGAGCATTCCCAAAGGGGCGTTTTGCAGAACTTGTTGATCATGCTTTTTCCTTTCCGATCCTGAAGATCACGGCGTTTTCGCATAAAAAAGGGGAGGCGCAGTGCGGGCTGCCCTCCTGAAAAATCCGAGCGTGCGGCGGCGCTCTGCGCGCCTCCGCATGCAAAAAACCAGTAGTCGGACAGATCAGAGGGCTGTCCGGTAGAAACTCGAGGCCCCGTTGACCGCCTCAATTATACCGGGTATGAACTTGTTTGCCAC
>JBGUZD010000048.1:0-23013 GCA_045222695.1 Candidatus Limivicinus sp. | reverse complement strand
TTTTCTCTTTGCTCGTGCAAAGAGAAAGTGGACAAAAAGAGAAAGCACGCCAAAGGGGGGAAGATTCCGATTTCTTCCCCCCTTTGGAATCCCCCTAATTGAAACGGCAAAGGAGGGGACTTCTCCCCTCCTTTGATCCTCCCTGTCGTTGTGCGGGATCGAGAGATTATCGCCGCTGAACGGCATTTCCGCAGGTGCGGCAGTCGCCGCACCTGTTTTCCCTGCGGGGGGACGGGAGACAGAGGGGAGAGAAGACCTCATCAGTCTCGCGTTCGCTCGACAGCTTCCCCGTGCGCGGGGAAGCCATGAATCCCGCAGGTGCCGCCGCACCTGTTTTCCCCGCGGGGAACGGGACGTCGAGGGCGCCGTCCCCTACATACGCAAAGCGCCGGATCGCGCTTTCAGGGGCGGCGGCTGCCGCACCTGCGAGGAAAGACGTTCAATGGCTGGCAGCTTCCAAGTCTGTACAACTGAGGGGAGATCCTTAAGAGGGGGTATCCCCCTCTTGAGGCGTTTCAATTAGGGTGGGTCACGGGAGGGGAAGAAATCGCAATCTTCCCCTCCCGTGTGTCATTCTCTTTCCCCCTTTCTCTTGGACAAGCAAGAGAAAGGGGATCGTTCCTTTGCGCGCTGGGAGCACAAAAAACGTTTCACTCTGTTTACAGGGTTTCCAGCAAATGAACGGCTTCTTTCTCAAAGAAACGGCTTGTGAGCAAGCAAGCGCCGAAAAACAATGTTGGAACAGCGGCAGAAATCAGAAACGCCTTTATCACTTCGACAAATGAGAGCGCTCCAACGGCAGATAACAGAAGGAACAGGAAACAGCATACCCCGATTGCGGCGAGTACAATATATACTGTCTTTGAAAAGCAAAATCGCCCTTCTGCTATGAGTTCTTCATTTTCATACAGCAAGGTGCCCTCGAAATGCCGCTGAGGCAGCGTTGAGAAAAACCCGGTCGTTCTGACTAGCGTAAAGGAATCCCCGTTTATTGAGCCGGAGAAAGCTCCCGAAGCCGAAACATTCAAAAAAGTTATCTCATGTTTTTCCGACACTTTAATTGCGTCTACAAATCTTCGGCTAAACTGTTCTTTGGTTTTCGACTTCAGTCTGATTTTCACAGCCCGGCCTCCTCGAGAAAAGCTTCCTTGCGTTCGATTTCCTCCTTAAAAAGCCCGGGGAACGAATCGTCCCCGGGGCTTTTGGACTACTTTTTGCTCTTGATGTAGGCGTCGATGGATTTCGCGCCGGCCTTGCCCGCGCCCATCGCGAGGATGACCGTGGCGCTGCCGGTGACGGCGTCGCCGCCGGCGAAAACGCCCTCGCGCGCGGTCACGCCGCCCTCGTCGGCCTCGATGCCGCCCTTCTTCGTGAAGGTCAGGCCCTGGGTCGTGTTGCGGATCAGCGGGTTGGGGCTGGTGCCGATGGCGATGACGACGGTGTCGACGTCAAGGATCCAGTTGCTGCCCTCGACGGCGACGGGCTTTCTGCGGCCCTTCTCGTCGGGCTCGCCCAGCTCCTGGCGCATGAGCTCGATGCCCGTGACGTGGCCGGCCTCGTCGCCGTGGATGGCGACGGGGTTGTTGAGCAGGTTGAACTCGATGCCCTCGGCCTCGGCGTGCTCGACCTCTTCCAGACGGGCGGGCAGCTCGTCGCGGCCGCGGCGGTAGCAGATGTAGACGTGCTCGGCGCCGAGACGCTTGGCCACGCGCGCCGCGTCCATCGCGACGTTGCCCGCGCCGACGACCGCCACGCGGCCGAAGCGCTTGATCGGGGTGTCGTAGTCGTCGCGGTAGGCCTTCATCAGGTTCACGCGGGTCAGCAGCTCGTTGGCGGAGTAGACGCCGAGGAGGTTCTCGCCCGGGATGTGCAGGAACTGCGGCAGGCCCGCGCCGGAGCCGATGAACACGGCCTCGAAGCCGTCCTCGAACAGCTCGTCCACGGTCTCGGACTTGCCGACGATCGCGTTGTTGACGATCTTCACGCCCATGGCCTTGAGGTTGTCGATCTCGGCGGCCACGATCTCCTTGGGCAGACGGAACTGCGGGATGCCGTAGACCAGCACGCCGCCGGACTTGTGGAAGGCCTCGAAGATCGTGACGTCATAGCCGAGTTTTCTTAAATCGCCCGCGCAGGTCAGGCCCGCAGGGCCGGAGCCGACGATCGCGATGCGGTGGCCGTTGGACTCGGGCGCCTTGACCTCGTCCTTTTTTTCCTTGTTCATGTGGTAGTCGGCCACGAAGCGCTCGAGGCGGCCGATGGCCACGCTCTGGCCCTTGATGGCGCGGACGCACTTGGACTCGCACTGCTTCTCCTGCGGGCAGACGCGGCCGCAGACGGCGGGCAGGGAGTTGGTGGAGGTGATGATCTCGTAGGCCGCGTCAAAATCGCCCTCGGCGACCTTGGCGATGAACTCCGGGATGCGGACGGAGACCGGGCAGCCCGTGCGGCAGCGCGGCTCGCGGCAGTTGAGGCAGCGCTTGGCCTCGTCGATGGCGGTCTCGGCGGAATAGCCGAGGGCGACCTCGTCAAAGTTGCCGGCGCGGACGATCGGGTCCTGCTCGGGCATGGGGTTCTTTTCCATCTTCATATTAGCCATTTCTCTTCCCTCCCGTCATGTTGCAGATGTGCTGGGCAGCGGCGTCCTGCTCGTCCTTGTAGAAGGCGGCGCGCTTGAGGAGGCTGTCGAAATCGACCTCGTGCGCGTCGAAGTCCGGGCCGTCGACGCAGGCGAACTTCGTCTCGCCGCCGACGATGACGCGGCAGCCGCCGCACATGCCGGTGCCGTCGACCATGATCGGGTCGAGCGAGATGATCGTCTTGATGCCGTAGGGGCGCGTCACGTCCGCGAGGAACTTCATCATGATGTCCGGGCCGATGGCGATGACGCGGTCGAACTGCGGCTTGCCTTCGGCGATGTTGGCCTCGATCTCCTGCTTGAGGAAGACCGTGGTGAAGCCCTTTTCGCCGTAGGTGCCGTCGTCCGTGCACATGATCAGCTTGTCGGACGCGGCCTTGAGCTCTTCCTTCAGGATCACGATGTCCGCGCTGCGGAAGCCCGCGATGAAGGTGACCTCGATGCCCTTTTCATGCATCTCCTTGGCGATGGGGTAGGCGATGGCGCAGCCGACGCCGCCGCCGACGACGCACACCTTCTTCAGGCCTTCCATCTCCGTGGCCTTGCCGAGCGGGCCGACGATGTCGGAGATGACGTCGCCCTCGGCGACGGTGTGCAGCATCTTCGTGGTGCGGCCCGCGGCCTGCACCATGACCGTGACGGTGCCCTTTTCGCGGTCATAGCCCGCGACGGAGACCGGCACGCGCTCGCCCTGCTCGTCCAGCCGGAAGATCACGAACTGTCCGGCCTGCGCGTGGCGGGCGATGAGGGGCGCCTCGATCTCGAAGAGGCAAATGGTCTTCGCGTCGTTGAGGAAACGCTTGGTCACTACTTTGTACATGTTCCACCTCTTATTTTTATTTTGTTTTTCGCTTTATCTCAGCCGAGCTTTTCCATCTCGTCAAGCAGCTCGCCGAAGAGGGTGAGCGCCGAGTTGACGGGCTCGGGCGTGGACATATCGACGCCGGCGATCTTCAGCAGGCTGATCGGATCGGTGCTGCCGCCGCCGGAGAGAAATTTCTTGTAGTCGCGCACGGCGCTCTCCCCCTCGGAGAGGATGCGGTTGGCGATCGCCACCGCGGCGGAGAAGCCGGTCGCGTACTGGAAGACGTAGTAGTTGTAGAAGAAGTGCGGGATGCGCGTCCACTCCAGCGCGATCTCGTCGTCGGAGACCATGTCGGGGCCGAAGTAGAGCTTGTTCAGGGCGAGGTACTTCTCGCTGAGCGCGTCGGCCGTCAGCGTCTCGCCCGCCTCGGCCATGCGGCCGAGCATCAGCTCAAATTCCGCGAACATCGTCTGGCGGTAGACCGTGCCCTTGAACGAGTCGAGGAAATGGTTGATGAGGTAGGCCCGCTCGTTTTTGTCGCTCGTCCCGCCGAGCAGGTGGCGCATGAGCAGCACCTCGTTGCAGGTGGAGGCGACCTCCGCGACGAAGATGACGTAGTCGCTGGTGTTGACCGGCTGGTACCTGCAGCTGTGCCAGCTGTGCAGCGCGTGGCCCATCTCGTGCGCGAGCGTGAACATCGAATCGAGCGTGTCCTTGTGGTTGAGGAGCACGTAGGGGTGCGGGCGGGAGCCGCCGGTGGAGTAGGCGCCGCCGCGCTTGCCCTCGTTCTCGTACACGTCGAGCCAGCGCTCGGCAAAGGCCTCCTTGAGCAGATCGGTGTAATCCTCGCCCAGGACGGCGAGCGCCTCGAGGACCGTGGACTTGGCCTCTTCAAAGTCGATCTTGCGCGCGCTCCCCCCGACGATCGGGGTATAGACGTCCCACATGTGCAGCTCGTCCACGCCGAGGCGCTTTTTGCGCAGCGCGACGTAGCGGTACATCTTGTCGAGATTGGCGTGCACGGCCTCGATGAGATTGGTGTAGACCTCGGTGGGGACTTCGGTCACGTCGAGCGCGGCGGAGAGGGTGTCGGGGTATCTGCGGGCGCGGGAGAAGAACAGCCTCTGGCGGAACTCGCCGTTGAGGGCCGCCGCGAGGGTGTTGCGGAAAGCGCCCATGCGGGAATAGTACTGTTCAAAAGCGCTGCGGCGCAGTGTCCTGTCGGCGCTCTCGAGCAGCGGGACGAAGGTGCCGTTGGTGAGGGGGTGCTCCTCGCCCTTTTCGTCCTTCGCCGGGTCAAAGCGGATATCGGCGTTGCGGAAGACGCTGCCGATCTTGTCGGGCGTCTCGGCGATCTCGCCCGCGGAGGCGAGCAGCGCCTCGCACTCGCCGCTGAGGATATGCGCGGCGCGGCGGCGGATCCGGTAGATGCTGCGGCGATAGGTCTCCAGCTCCGGCTGGGCGACGTAGAAGAGATTGAGCCTGTCCTCGTCGATCGCCATGATCTCCGGCGTGGCAAAAGCCCCGGCGCTGGCGATGGCGACGTAGCTGGAATAGGCCTTGCCGACCATGTCCTGATAGACGCCGTCAGCGGTATCCGCATCGGACGAGCAGCTGGCGTAGGTGTACAGCGGCATGAGACGCAGCTCCAGCTCGTCCTGGAGACGGAAGTACTCCAGCAGCGTTTCGGCGCTGTCGCCCAGGTGTCCGCGGAAAGCCTCCAGCCGCGCGGGCATTTCCTTGAGAGCCTCGTATTCGGCCTTCCATGCCTTGTCGCTCGGGTACATGTCGCTCAGATCCCAGGTGAATTCCACGGGGACCTCGCTGCGCTTCGGGATGCGTTTGTCTGCCATGCGCAAGCCTCCTTGCTTTCTTTTTTTATATCCGATTTATTATATCACGCCGCGCGGGGGAATACAATCCGATCATGGAAAAACTTGCCGTCCGCGCGCGGAAAAGGCATCCCACGTCGGGATGCCTTTTTCTTCGTTTTTCCTCCGTCTCAGTCCTCGAAGCTCTTCGCCTTGTCGATGATGAACCGGCGCAGCCAGTCGCCCGCCTCCTCGTTCTTGAGCGCGAAGTCGATGATCGCCTCGAGATAGCCCTTGAGGTTGCCGGTGTCGTAGCGGCGGCCCTCAAAGTCCACGGCGCACATCTTCTCGCGGTGGCAGAGCGTGCGCATGCCGTCGGTGAGCTGGATCTCGTTGTTGCGCCCGGGAGGCGTGTTCTCGAGGATGTCGAAGATGCCCGGCGTCAGCACATAGCGGCCGAGGATCGCGTAGTCCGAGAGCTTTTCTTCCAGCTTCGGCTTCTCGTTCATGTCGCTGATGCGGTAGACCCGTTCGGAGAGCTTTTCCTCCAGCTTGACGGAGGAATACTTCGTGATCAGCTCGTCGGGGACCTGGCGCACCGCGACGGCGCTGCACTCGTTCTGCTCGGCGGCGGTGACGAGCTGGCGCAGGACCGGCGTCTCGGAGAGCATGATATCGTCGCCGAGCAGGACGGCGAAGGGCTCTTCGTTGACGAAGCTCCTGGCGCGCCAGACGGCGTGGCCCAGGCCCTTGGTCTCCTTCTGGCGGACGAAGTACACGTCGGCCATGTCCGCGACCTCGCGCACGATGCGCGCGTCGCGCAGCTTGCCGTCGGCAATGAGCCTCTCCTCAAGGTCGGGCGCGTAATCGAAATAGTCCTCGATGGGGTTCTTGCCGCGGTTCGTGATGATCAGGATCTGCTCGATGCCGGCGGAGACGGCCTCCTCGACGATGTACTGGATGACGGGCTTGTCCACCAGCGGCAGCATCTCCTTGGGGATGCTCTTCGTGTTGGGCAGCAGCCGCGTGCCGAGGCCGGCGGCGGGGATGATGGCTTTGCGGACCTTCATGGCTTTCTCCTTTCATCCTTTGCGCAGGATGCGTTTTATCGATTCACTTTCTCGACGAATTCACGGAAGAACTTGAACTTCGGCAGCTGACGCAGCAGCGTGTAGCCGAGCAGATACAGCACGCCCGCCTCGCCCAGGCCGACGGTGAGGGCGTTGAAGCCGAAGGAGGCCAGAGGCTCGGGGAACGGCCGGATCTCATAGCCCCAGGTGAGCACCGCGCCGATGATCACGGCGTTGAAAACGACCGGCATCAGGCAGCCGAGCAGGCGGCTTTTGATCGTGCTGCCCTGTTTCCCGATGCGGGCCGTGAGCAGCGCGGCCAGGAGCGTGGCGAGCGAGCCGAACACGATGTCGACGACGCTGCCGGTGTAGAGGTTGGCGAGGATGCAGCCGATCCACAGGCCCCAGACCGTGCAGGGCATGAAGAAGGGCAGGACGGTGAGCGCCTCGCTCACGCGGAACTGGACGGCGCCGTAGCTGATCGGCGCGAGGGCGACGGTCAGCGCGGCATAGGCGGCGGCGACGATCGCGGAGGTGGCGAGTCTGCGCGTGAGGTTTGGCTTG
Organism: Candidatus Limivicinus sp.; assembly: GCA_045222695.1. Taxonomy (GTDB): domain Bacteria; phylum Bacillota; class Clostridia; order Oscillospirales; family Oscillospiraceae; genus Limivicinus. The sequence continues at coordinate 16,125 of JBGUZD010000048.1, read as the reverse complement.
GCTTTGTTCATTTGTGGGGATTCCTTTCCATTTTTTATTACACAGGGTAGTGGAAACCTGTGGTTACAAGGGGACAGGCTCTTTTGTCAGAGCCGCATGGGCCGCAGCGGGCTGCGCCGCGTCAGGCCGCGGGTGTCGCATTTGAGCGGGCGGGCCGTGAAGAGGGCCCGGAGCTCCTTCTCGTTTTCATCATAATACTGCGCGGCCGTCCAGGCGCAGGCGCGCGAAACGCGGCAGAGCCGCGCGATCCCGCCGAGGCCGTAAAGCTCGCGGTAGCGGAAGTAGACCGTCGGCGGCACGAGCAGCATGCAGGCGCCGTGCTTGGCCTCGGCCTCGTAGAGGGCGTAGGTCTCGGCGTCGTAGCTCTGCTCGCCGAGGCGGAAGCGCTCGTCCTCCGTGTGGCCGAGCAGCAGGTGCATCAGCTCCTCGGCCAGCGTGAAGCGGATGCGCTTTTCCGCGGCGCGGTCGTTGTAGCCGATCGTGCGGCCGCGGCGCGAGGCCATGGCCACGCCGTCGCGGTTGCCCCAGACGGCGAAGACCGCCTCGGCGTCGAGGCCCTTTTGCTCCAGCTCGCTGAGGCTGAGCAGCCGCGCCCCGTAGATCGGGCAGACGGCCGCCACGTCCACGGGCAGGGTGAGGGCGTGGCGGCGGACAAGCTCGTTCGCCAGTCGGACGACGCGCCTGTCACGCTCCGTCATCATCGCGGAATTCCTCCGGGAAGGCGATCTGCAGCAGGCGCAGCATGTCCTGCCGGCGCTCGGGGCTCATCTTCTGCCCGGCGCGGGCGATCATCGTGATCTCCGGCAGCTCGTCGCGCGCGGGGGCGGCCTCCTCCCAGGGCGTGAGCGCAGAGAGGGAGAGCCCGAGCGCGGAGGCCAGGGCGCGCAGACGCTCGAGCGGGATCTTTTCGGTGGTCCCCGTCGCATAGCGCTGGATCGCCGACTTGGGGATGCCCGTCCGTTTCGAGAGCTCGCCGTAGCTTGTTTTGCTCGCCGCAATGGCGGCGGAAAGACGTTGTGCGATCTCGTTCATCATTATCACCGGGGTCATTCTACCACGTCTGTCCTAAAAATGCAATAGTAAACTGTTGTTTTACCGAGTGTCGTCCCATTTTTGAGTTGACTTTTTGGTCTGCTTGTGGTATAGTAGTATCGTCCCAAAAATAAAACGATCGCCTTTGCCTCGCCGCAGAGGAATATTATTTTACGCTTATCGTCCCAAAAGTGAGACGATAAGCGTCTGAACTGCCCTCGTTCGGCTGCGGCAGGCGGGCAACTGAAGGGAGGCGGGCGATGGCGGAGAGAGACTGGCTTGCGATCGCCTCGGAATACATAGAGGGTGACGACAGCCTGCGCGCGCTCGCGAAAAAGCACGCGATCCCCTGGAGCACGCTGCGCGACCGCGCGCGGCGCGAGGCCTGGGAGGCGTTTCGGCGGGACGCGCGCGCGGCAAAGAAAAGCGGGTCTTCCGGCGGCGATCCGGCCGCCGCGCACGAAAAAACGGCAAACGAAAACGACGCGGAGCGGATCTTCCGCGTGACGGACAAGCTGGTGCGGCGCGCCGAGGAGCTTCTCGACGGCGGCGAGATCGGCGCGCGGGAGCTCGGCGAGCTGATGCGCGCGATCAAAAACGCCAAGGAGATCAAGATGCTCCGCTCGGCGCTCGATGAGCGCGAGCAGCAGGCGCGCGTGCGCGCGCTCGAGGACAAGAACGAGCCGCCGCGCCGCGAGGCCCTGCGCATCGAGTTCTCGCCCGAGGCGGAGGAGGCCTCGCGATGAAACTGACGCTTCCCCCGCCCTCGGAGACGCAGAAACGCTTTTTCGCCGAGCGGCACCGCTGCGTCGCCTTCGGCGGCGCGCGCGGCGGAGGAAAAAGCTGGGCCGTGAGAGTCAAGGCCGTACTGCTGTGCGAACAGTATCCCGGCATCAAGGTGATGATCGTGCGCCGCAGCTATCCGGAGCTGAGAGCCAACCATATCGTGCCGCTGTGCGCGCTGCTGCGCTGCGGGGCGGAGCAGGAGGAGCGTCTGGCCGACTACAACGACACGAAAAAGGAGATCTCCTTCCCCAACGGCAGCGTGATCCTGTTCCGCCACTGCGCGCATGAGCGCGACGCCGACCGCTTTCAGGGCACGGAGGTGGACGTGCTGTTCGTCGACGAGGCCACGCAGCAGACCGAGGAACAGATGGAAAGACTGCGCGCCTGCGTACGCGGCGTCAACGCTTTTCCGAAACGGATCTACTACACCTGCAATCCCGGGGGCGTGGGCCACGGCTGGGTCAAGCGCCTCTTTCTCGACCGGAGCTACCGCGAGGGCGAGCGGGCGGAGGATTACGCCTTCATCCCCTCGCGCGTGTTCGACAACAAGGCGCTCCTGCGCGCCGATCCCGACTACGTCCGGCGGCTCGAGGCGCTGCCGCCCCGGCTGCGCGAGGCCTGGCTCAACGGGAACTGGGACGTTTTCGAGGGCCAGTTCTTCGAGGAGTTCCGCACCTCGCCCGACATGGAGGCGGCCCGCGCGGCGCTCTGCGAGCTGGGCGAGGAGGAGCTGCGGCGCGAAGGACGCTGGACGCACGTGATCGAGCCGATCGATCTCTCGCGCGGCGCGGCGCGGGGCTGGAAGATCTTCCGGAGCTACGACTTCGGCTACGCCAGGCCCTTTTCCTGCGCGTGGTGGGCCGTGGACTACGAGGGCGTGATCTACCGCGTGCTCGAGCTCTACGGCTGCACGGGCACGCCGAACGAGGGCGTGAAGTGGACGCCGGAGCGGCAGTTTTCCGAGATCGCGCGCATCGAGCGCGAGCACCCCTGGCTGCGGGGCAAGACGATCACCGGCGTGGCCGACCCCGCGATCTGGGACGCGAGCCGCGGCGAGAGCATCGCCGAGACGGCCGCGCGCTGCGGTCTGAGCTTCACGCCGGGCGACAACAACCGCATCGCCGGGTGGATGCAGCTGCACTACCGGCTGCAGTTCGACGAGAACGGTTATCCGAGGATGTACGTCTTCTCCGGCTGCCGGGCCTTCATCCGCACGATCCCGCAGCTGCAGTACGACGCGCAGCGCCCCGAGGACCTCGACAGCTCGCAGGAGGACCACGCCGCCGACGAGGCGCGCTATTTCTGCATGTCGCGGCCGGTCCGCGCGCTGTACGAGCCGGAAAAGGCGGCGGTCCCCTTCGATCCGCTGGATCAGCAGAAACACAAATAGGAGGAATTCTATGGACGAGAAACTCAGGGCGCCCGCCGTGGACGGCGCCCGGCTGGAGGAGCTCACGCGCATCCTCCGGGGCTACAAGGCCGGCAAGGCCAATCTCGAGCGGCGCGTCGTGGCCGCGGAAAACTGGTGGAAGCTGCGCAACGCCGCCGAGGAGAGCCGGGAAAGCTCGCTCGCGGACGGCGGCTTCCGCTCGAAAAGCGGATGGCTGCACAACGTGATCGTCTCCAAGCACGCCGACGCGATGGACGCCTTTCCCGAGCCCGTCATCCTGCCGCGCGAGCCGGACGACGAGGCCGAGGCCGCGATGCTCGGCTCGATCATCCCGGTGGTCATGGCGCAGAGCCGCTTCGAGGAGGTCTGGTCCGACGCGCTGTGGCAGAAGCTCAAGACCGGGACGGGCGTGTACAAGGTCGTGTGGGACGCCTCGCGCCTGCACGGGCTGGGCGACATCGCCATCAGCGAGGTCGACCTGCTCAATCTCTTCTGGGAGCCGGGCGTCGAGGACATCCAGCAAAGCCGCTGTCTCTTCCACACGGCGCTGGAGGACAACGATCTGCTGGAGGCGCAGTGGCCCGCGCTGCGGGGCAAGCTGCGCGGCGGCAGCTTCGCGGCGACGCGCTTCGTCTACGACGACACCGTCCCGACGGACGGCAAAAGCACGGTGATCGACTGCTACTACAAAAAGTGGGAGGAGGGCAGACAGGTCCTGCACTACGTCAAGTACGTGGGCGACACGCTGCTTTACTCCTCTGAAAATGAGGGCCGGCCGCTCTATGAGCACGGGCTGTATCCCTTCGTGTTCGACGCGCTCTTCCCCGTGGAGGGCAGCCCCTGCGGCTACGGCTTCGTGGATCTGTGCAAGAACGCGCAGACCGCCATCGACCTGATGGACAGCGCCTTCATCCGCAACACGATGGTGGGCGCGATGCCGCGCTACTTCAAGCGGCAGGACGCGGGCGTGAACGAGGAGGAGCTGCTCGATCTGTCCAAGCCCCTCGTGGCCGTGGACGGCAACCTGGGCGACGACGCGCTGAAGATCATCGACTTCCGGCCGCTGAGCGGCAACTACATCGAATACCAGCGCGAGCGCATCCGCGAGCTGCGCGAGACCTCCGGCAACACGGAGACCTCGACGGGCAACATCGCGCAGGGCGTGACGGCGGCCTCCGCCATCGCCGCGCTGCAGGAGGCCTCCGGCAAGGGCAGCCGCGACAGCACCCGCGGCTCCTACCGCGCCTTCGCGCAGGTGGTGTCGCTCGTGATCGAGCTGATCCGCCAGTTCTACGGCGCGCCGCGGCGCTTCCGCATCCTCGGGCGCTCCGGGGCGCAGGACTTCGTGAGCTACTCCAACGCCGCGCTGCAGCCGCAGAGTCTCGGCGTCTCCGGGGAAGAGGCGCTCGCGCGCGTGCCGGAGTTCGACGTGGAGGTGAAAGCGCAGAAGGCCTCGAGCTACACGCGCCTTTCGCAGAACGAGCTGGCGCTGCAGTTCTATCAGCTGGGCTTCTTCGAGCCCGCGCAGGCCGAGCAGGCGCTGCTGTGCCTGGGGATGATGGACTTCGACGGGCGCGAGGAGCTGATCGAAAAGCTCGGCCGTCTCGGCTCGGAGCGTGAAAGGCTGCTCGCCTTCCGCGAGCTTGCGCTCGCGCTGGCGGGCAAGTACGAGCCGGAGCTCGCCGCCGGTCTGGCCGCGAGCATCCCGTCCGGGAGCGGGCAGCGGAGCGTCCGCAGCGTGTCCGCCGCGCCGCGTCTCGGCGGCGAGAACAGGAAAGAAAGCGCGCAGGCACGCCTCGCCCGGTCGCACGCGCGCTCGGCCAGCCAGCCGGAGGCGGCGCGATGATCCGCGCGCGATACGGCCGCAGAGGCTTTTCGCTGGATCTCAACGGCCACGCGCTGTACGGCCCGAAGGGGCAGGATCTTGTCTGCGCGGCGGCCTCGGCGCTGGCCTTCACGGCGGCGGCCGCTCTGCAGGACGAGGCCGAGCGCTTCTATCCCCGCATCGTCGAGCAGCCCGGCGCGCTGCGCATCGCCTGTGAGCCCGCCGAGGGCTCGCGCCGCGCCTGCAGGCGGCTGCTGGACACGATCTGGATCGGCTTTGAGCTGCTCGCGCAGGAGTATCCGGACTGCGTGAGCGCTGAGAAGGAGGAATAAATGGCAAACAGCATCACAAAAACGGGCGGCGCGGCGAAAAAGCGGGACGAGCGCCGTCCGGCGGAAAAGGTCGGCGGGCTTTCGCTGCCCGCGACGGTGGAACAGCCCTCGCTGCGCCCGCTGCCCCGCATCCCCGAGACGGCGGAGGAGACCGCGGCGCGCACGCGCGCCCTCCCCTCTTCCGCGGCGCGCGGCCCGTCGGCCGCCGCGGCGGAAGCAAGCTCCGCTCCCGCGCAGGGGCAGAACCGGGACCTCTCCTTTCACATGCCCGGAGAGGACCCCGACGCGAAGCTGCGCTACGAAAGCGCGCTCGCGGAGCTCGAGGCCCTGCGGGACGCCGCGCCGCGCTACGACAGCCGCTATGACGAGCAGATCCGCTCGCTCTACGAACAGCTGACCTCGCGCGGGCCCTTCCGCTACGACAGCGCGACCGACCCGCTCTATCAGCAGTACCGACAGAGCTACGTCCAGTTGGGTCAAAACGCGATGCGCGACACGATGGGCCAGGCGGCCGGACTGACCGGCGGCTACGGCTCGTCCTACGCGCAGAGCGTGGGCCAGCAGCAGTACGACGCCTATCTGCGCCGACTGGCAGACGTGCTGCCCGAGACCTACGGCATGGCGCTGCAGAGCTGGCAGGCCGAGGGGCAGGACCTGCAGCGGCGCTATTCCGCCGCGGCCGCGCTGGAGCAGAGCGACTATGAGCGATATCTCGACGAGCTGGCGCAGTACAACCGCGCCGTCGACCGCGCGCGCAGCGACCTTGACACGGCCTACGAGCGGCAGTTCGCGGAGGACGAGCGCGCCTATCGCCGCGCGGTGGACGATTACAATCGCCGCCTGGACGAGGAGGCGCGCGCGCAGAGCGCGGCCGCTTCCTCGGGCTCGACCACCCGCATCGTCATCAGGGACAAGAGCAAGGACAGCGGCTCCGGCTCGAAGAAATCCAGCTCGGGCAGCAGCAAGGGCTCCGGCTCGAAGAAATCGAGCTCCGGCACAGGCAAGAGCTCCGGCAATCTCAACAAGCGCTCGACGAAGTGACGCGCGGATCGCTTAAGGAGAACGGAGTGATCCGCCATGCAGAAAAAAACTTTACAAAAAACACTCTCCGGAAGCGCAAAAAAATCGCGGCAAACGACCGGAGAAGAACCCCGCCGCTCCGCGCGGCAAAGTGCGCAGAGCGACGGGGCAAGGGCGACCTATACCTCGCTTCCGACGAAAGAGAAGGCGGAGTACGTCCGCGATCTGACGGATCGCTATTATCGCTCGCAGCGCGCGGCCGAGACCGTGGCAGCGCGGGTGGAAAGCGCCGTGAGGAGCGGCGGGGCAGGCTCGTCGACCCATTACGGCTCGAGCGGCCGCTTACACGGCGGCAGCTCGGGGAGCTTTGGCGAGCCCTCGCTCTATGAGCGGCGTCAACAGCAGAAGGCCGACGCCCGACGGGAGATCCTTCGGCGGAGTTTTGATCTTCTCGGGACCGCCGCAGTTCAATCACAGAGCGCCGCTTCCGGGTATTACGCCTCTCCCTCGCAGCAGCTCGCCCTGGCCAGACGGCAGGCGGACAATGTACAGGCGATCAAAGAGGCAAACGCAAGATTCAACGAAGCCAACCGCGTGATCGACTGGGACGGAAGATCCGTCCTGGTCTCCGAGCTGGAAGACCTCGACAGGAACGCCGGATGGGAGATCAGCGAAGAACAGGCAAACACAGCCGAGCGGCGGCGGCAGCTTCTCCTTGAAAAGCTGCGCGCGGGGGACCTCGCCGCGGGGAACGGCATACGCAGCGGAACGGATGCGGACACAGGCCGCGACATTGTCGAAAGCACCGCAAAAGGCATCGGCGGGGCAAGCGTCGATCTTTTCTCCAACATCGGGAAACACCTTGAGCGGATGGACACTTACTCCTGGAAAGCGACCGATACATTTTCCGACCTTTGGAACGGGCAGCCGCTGGGCACAAGCAGGCGGGAACGGATCCAAGCCTATGAAGATCCCGCTTCACAGGAAAAATGGAAACGGATAGACGCCGCGGCCGACAGGCTCAGCGGAGATTCGGCCGCTGTCCTCCAAAGGGCAAAAGAAGGAAAAAGCTTTCTCGGTGAGATCGGGATCGACGCAGCCAAGAGCGCTCTCGAGATGGGCTTCGACAGCGGCGTCGCCCTTGCAACGGGCGGGAGCGCCCTTATCCCGATGGGGGCGCGGGTCTACGGTCAAAGCGTCGGCAAGGCCCGGCGGGCGGGGGCGAATCTGGATCGGCAGACCGCCTACGCGCTGACTTCCACGGCGATCGAGCTTGCGAGCGAAAAGCTGTTCGACGGCGTCGCGGGCATCTACGGTGCGGGCGCGGCGGACGATATCACGGAAGCGCTTGTTCGGCGGCTTGCCGATTCCGACACGGGAAGAACGCTGCTGCGCGCCGTGATCGGCTCAGTCGGGGAGGGTACGGAGGAAATCGTTTCCGACCTGCTCGACCCGCTGGCGGAGGCCATGGTCCGCGACGAGAGCGTGGGTGAGCTGTACCGCCAGCTCGACCCCGCCGACATGCTTTACGACTATCTGATCGGCAGCACGATCGGCCTGTTCGGCTCCGGGGCCGATATCGCGACCGGGCGGAACACCGAGGCCAACCGTACGCTGAAAGAGCTCGACGCCAACGAGGCCGCGTATCTGCGCCGGATGGAGGAGATCGGCCACCTCCGCCCCGAGGGCGACAAAAACGCCGCCCTCGTCGGAGCGGCGGAAGATGCCCAGGTGATGTATCTGTCCCCTAAAAACATACTTACCGAGGACGATCTTCCAAACTACCTGCGGACTGGAAGCAGGAATAACAAGAGCAAACAAAAAGCGCTCACAGAAGGTAAACGGATTATCCTCACCTCCCCGATCGAAATAGTCAATTATATTAGGCAATCCATTCATAGTGGCCAGAGCAATGCAGTCGCGGCTTACGGACGAGTCGGAAAGAGACTTGCAGAGGATATTAAAAGGGAATCAAATAATACAATTGATATTGCAGGGAAATACCTTGAGTTGAACCCTTACGACCTTCAACATTCTTACGATGAACATCATATTGCAAAAATGGAAGGTGATATTGTCCTTACTGAAGAGGATTATGAGAGCATCCCGTATTACCTTGAGACCTATGACGAAGTCTTGTACGCAAGAACTTACAGCAGTAACGAGAAGAGCTTTTGTGTCAGCAAGCGGATTTCTCGCGGAAGAATCATAATCATTGAGATTGTGTCGAAAAGCCGAAACTCAGTGCAATTTAAAAATGCAATCGGTGTCTCTGAGGAAAAATACAACAATAGAATTCTTCCGAAATACAGAAAGAGTCCCGCGAATACCGGGGGGAGCGAAAGCTCCAATAGCACCCCGCCTAACGCAAGGACTCAATCTAATAATATTATAGCAGATTTATCCGAAAAGAGCAAGCGCAAAAAGACAAAACATGGCGACGGCGAAACTATAGGGGCAGAGTAAAGCCAATCGCACGCTGCGGGATCTCGACGCCAACGAGGCCGCGTATCTGCGCCGGATGGAGGAGATCGGCCACCTTCGCCCCGAGGGCAAAGAAAACGCCGCCCTCGACGGAGCGGCGGAGAGTACTGTTATAAATACTGATCCGGCAAAGCATACGACCGTTGAACAAGCTGTAATCGACGAGTATCAAAACGCAGTTGATGAAAAAATAAAGTCACAGATATTGAAGGCTCGCAGCATCCAAAATGAAACCTATCGAAACAAATACTCTGTAACCTTGTCTTTGTCAGTCGGCGAACAGGTTATTGCTCTTGTAAAGAACGCTACAGGTCTTGATATTTCGGGTTACAAAAACATTCTAAAAGGGAATGTGCTGCGGCATATTGATAAGCGTCACGGAGAGAACGGCAGGGCTGATCATAGTCTAGCGGATATTAACGATTTGTCTAGAATTAACTATGTAATTGAAAATGCCGATGGTGCAGCTCTTCTTACAAAAGATGATGTGGATTCCGAAACCTGGAGATTAAGCCGAGAATATAACAATGCTGATAACACGCCCGCTCCGCTCATTCGGTTCTACAAGGCGGTAAATGGCACCTATTACGTTGTAGAAGCTGTTCCAGATAGTGCAGCTCACCGGATTGCAGTTGTCTCGGCTTATATGAAGAAGGCAAAAGAAAAGAGTGAGTCATCCACCGATTGATGGACCACCACTCAAATAAAAGAAGCAGCGCAAGTGCTGCATGCAAAAAGCCTTGAGCACAACGTCCGAAACGATCCTTGCATCTGCTTCCGCTGATATTGTACCGCGCAGTTGCTTTGAAGTCAACCTTTGACGCCATAATTGATGGCGGGCGGTCAAACATTATACGAAGTGCACGAGGTGTTAGCGATAAATCGAAACGGCGCACAGTCGTTCAAAACGGAGAGCAGCTCCGCGACCATGCGCCGCAGCGATGAAAGGCAGCGTTCCCGGACAGGCCGGGCAAATCCCTTTTTGCAGGATGCGCGGGGAGGCTTTCCCCTCCCCGGCGTTTTGAGAGTCGCGGGCTCAACCCGCAGAGATACAGGAGGCATCCGAAATGCAGAATTTGTTTATGACCGATCTCCAGTTTTTCGCCGACGAGAGCGCTCCGGCGGCCGCGGAGACGGCCTCGGGCGCAGAGACTGCCGACGCCGGGCAGAACGATGTGACGGACGCGGCCGCCGCGCCGCAGGAAGCGCCCTCCCCCGCGCGGAAAAGCTGGGAAGAGGTGCGCGCCGACTACAAGGCGGAGTTCGACGCGGAGGTGCAGGCCATCGTGCAGAAGCGTCTGCGCGGCGCGCAGGAGAAGCTGCGCGCCTACGCCGCGCGCGAGGAGGACGAGCGCCGGGGCGCCGCGCTGCGGCGCGAAAAGGCGATCGACCACTTCCGCGCGCTGTGCCGGCAGGCCGGAGAGCTTTCTTCGCGCGTGCCGGATTTCGATCTGATGCGGGAGCTTGAGAACGACGCCTTTGCCGAGATCACCCGTCCCGGCTCGTCCGTCACGCTGGAGCAGGCCTTTTACGCCCTGCACCCGGAGCTCCGGGCGCGCGAGGCGGAGGAGGCCGCGCGAAAGGCCGCCGAGGCCGTGAGCGCCGCCGTGCGCTCCGGCGCGGCGAGACCGAAGGAAAACGGCGCGCAGTCCGCCTCGCTCGGCGCGCCGAGCTACCGCAGCATGAGCAAGGACCAGAGAGAGGCGCTCAAGCGCCGGATCTACGCATACGGCGCCAGGGGCGACCATCTCCCCGCCGGGAGATGAGCGCCTCCGACCATTCTGACTTTTAAGGAGGAAATATGGAACACCTTTTTGATATCCAGTTCTTCGCCGACGCGGGCACGCTCGTGAACGGCACCACCAACTATCCCAACGCCTACGACTCCACGGCCGCGGAGTCCTTCTCCGGCAGCAACACGCTGTCGGCCGAGATGAAGGACTTTTACGACACCGAGCTGCTGGAGAACGCGCGCGTCGAGCAGTTCTACGCGCAGTTCGCCAAGCGCCAGCCCCTGCCGCGCAACCACAAGGGCACGGTGGAGTGGCGCAAGTGGAACACCTTCGCCCCCGCCAGCCAGCTGACCGAGGGCGTGATCCCCACCGGACAGAAGTTCGGCGTTTCCGCCATCACCGGCACGATCGCCCAGTACGGCACCTACACGGCCATCACCGACCGTCTGGAGCTGCGCGCCTACGACGACGTGATCCTCGGCGCGACCGAGGAGATGGGCGCCTCCGCCGCCGAGACCCAGGAGGCCCTGATCCGTGATGCCCTGTACACCAACACCAACGTCCTCTTCTGCGACAAGATCAAGAGGGCCGACGGCAGCATCAACGCCACGCCCACGGCCCAGAGCGGCCTTGTTGAGGACGCGACCTATCACTGCCATCTCACCCCCGAGATGGTCAACAAGGCCGTCACCGTCATGAAGAAGAACCGCGTGCCCCGCATCGGCGGCAAGTACTACGCAGTGATTCATCCCTCGGTGGCCCACGACCTGCGCGCCGACGAGAGCTGGATCGAGGCGCACAAGTACGCCTCTCCCGAGGAGATCTTCAACGGCGAGATCGGCGAGCTGCACGGCGTGCGCTTCATCGAGGACGTCTTCGCCCCGGTCATCAAGGAGGAGGGCGATTCCATCGCCGTCTACGCCAGCTACTTCTTCGGCAAGGACTCCTTCGGCATCATCGATCCCGAGGGCGGCGCGCTGGAGATGATCATCCACGACAAGGGCGAGATCGGCGGACCCCTGAACCAGTTCTCCACCATCGGCTACAAGTTCGAGACCAACGGCGCCACCATTCTGTACCCCGAGCGGCTGCTGCGCGTGATGAGCACCAGCTCTTTCAGCGCCGCCGACGAGGCCAATTGAGGAGGAAACCAAAATGGAAGAGAAACGCGTGGAAGTCTTTATCCCCAGAGGCGCTGACCGCGCCGACCCCAATTTCTTCGTCGGCATCAACGGCGTCAACTATCTGCTCCCCCGGGGCAGGAAGTCCATGGTCCCCCCGGCTGTGGCCGCGGAGATCGCCCGCGGCGACAGGGCGGCCGAGCGGCTCTACGAGAGCATGGCCGTCATGAAGAACAAGGGCAACTGACCGGAAAGCCCGGGAGGCGGAAGCCTCCCGGGGGAAGGGGTGAGGACAATGAAGGCAATCGACATGATCGAGCGGGTGGATCTGCTGGAGCCCAACGACTATTCCCCCGAGCAGAAGCTGCACTGGCTGGGCACCCTGGACGGGAAGATCTTCCATGAAGTGGTCCAGACCCACGAGGGAGCAGCCATGGACACCGCGCCCGTGTATCGGACCGGCCAGGAGGAGCTGCTGGTGGGCGCACCCTACGGGGAGGATCTGTACTATTACTACCTGCAGGCGATGATCGCCGCCGAGAACAGCGAGACCCAGCGCTACAACAAGCGCATGACCATGTTCAACAGCGCCTACACCGGCTGGGCCGATTTTTACGCCCGGACCCACCGGGCCCTGCAGAGCGGGAAACACTTCGTGTTTTAGGAGGAGAAAATGGCTTTTCTGCCGGCACTGGGCTATGAATACAACGAGCGGGTGGTGACCGACACCTTCCGCGGTTACAACCACAATCTCAAAATCGGCGAGGGGGAGTTCTTCCGCACCGAAAATCTCACCAGCAAATGTTTCCCCCTGCTGGCCAGCCGCCCAAGGCGCGGGAGCGTCGCCCGCCTCACAGCACCGGGCGGGCTGCTGGCCAAGGAGAAGCTGGCCTGGGTGGACGGCGGAACCCTCTTCTACGGCGGCGAGGCGACCCCGGTGAGGGGCCTGGCCCCCGGGGAAAAGCAGCTGGTGAGCATGGGCGCGTATCTGTGCGTGTTCCCGGACAAGGTCTATTACAACACGGCAAAGCCTGAGGAATACGGCAGCATGGAGGCGGAATACCGCTCCGCCGGGGCGGTGGAGTACAGCCTCTGCCGCGAGGACGGCGACGCATACCCGCAGCCCGCGGTGGCGGAGGAGGCGCCGGAGGACCCGGTCAATGGAGCGCTCTGGGTGGATACGGGCGGGAAGACCCACACCCTGCGCCGCTGGAGCAGTCTTTACGGGGAGTGGACGGCGGTGGAGAGCGTGTGCACCCGGCTGCGCTTTATCTCCGAGGGAGAGCTGCCCGGCCTGTTCCGGGCAGGGGACGGCGTGACCCTCTCCGGCGCGGAGGTCGACGCGGTCAACGGGGAGAAGATCCTCCTGGCCGTGGGCGGCGGAGAGGGCGAACGGGACTGGCTGGTGGTGACGGGCCTGCTGGAGGAGGTCGTCACCCAGCGGGAGGGCAGCGTGCGCCTGGAGCGCCGGGTGCCGGAGATGGATTTTGTCATCGAGTGCCGCAACCGGCTTTGGGGCTGCCGCTACGGCGTCAGCGGAGGCGAGATGCTCAACGAGATCTACTGCTGCGCCCTGGGGGACTTTACAAACTGGCGGCAGTACCAGGGACTGAGCACCGACAGCTGGACCGCCTCGGTGGGCTCGGACGGACCCTGGACCGGGGCGGTCAGCTACCTGGGCTATCCCACGTTCTTCAAGGAAAACCGCATCCACCGGGTGACGGTCTCCCCCATCGGGGCCCACAGCATCACGGAGACCGTCTGCCGCGGCGTGCAGCCCGGCTGTGCCAAAAGTCTGCAGGTGGTCAACGAGACCCTGCTCTATAAGAGCCGCGCCGACGTCTGCGCCTACCAGGGCAGCTTCCCCGAGGGGATCAGCGCGGCCCTGGGGGAGGAGCTCTACGGCGAGGCCGCGGCCGGCGCTGTGGGAGACCGCTACTACCTGTCCATGAAAAACAGCGGGGGAGAGTGGGAACTGTTCACCTACGACCTGCGCCGGAGTATCTGGATGCGGGAGGACGGGCTACACGCCGCGGCCTTTGCCCGGCTGGGGGACGAGCTCTACGCCCTCACGGGAGAGGGAGAGCTGCTGGCGCTGCAGGGCAGCGAGGGAACGCCGGAGCCCTTCGTCCGCTGGGAGGCGGAGACGGGCCTGCTCACCTATCAGCTGCCGGAGCGGAAATACGTCTCGCGCTTCAACCTGCGGCTCAGCCTGGAGGAGGGCGCGGAGCTGACAGTGGACGTGATGTACGACTCCAGCGGCGAGTGGGTCCGGCAGGGGAGCATCCGCATGAAAGGCACCCGGACCGTCACCCTTCCCGTGCGCCCGCGGCGCTGCGACCATCTGCGCATCCGGCTCCGGGGACGGGGCGAGATGAGGCTTTACTCCCTGGCGAAAATTCTGACGATCGGAAGTGACGTGGGATGATCGAACCGCCGCCCATCCTGACGGGCGATACCCAACACCAGGTGCAGCAGCTGCGGGATTACCTGATCCGGCTGGCGCAGCAGCTCAACGATACGGGCCGGGACGGATAAAGCCGGAGCGGGTCATTCGCGGCTGCGCGCCGATTGAAAAAGAGGAGAAAAACGATGCTTGAAATCTATGTCAGCCGCCAGACGGCAAAGCTCTACACACCCGTCATCGCGGCCGACTCCCTGCACTATCTGACAGGGCGGGTGTACTTTGCCGGGGAGGACTGGGACGGCTTTTCCAAGTGGGTCCACTTCCGGCAGGGAGAGGGGCCGGGGGCGACGGTGTACGATATTGCCCTGGATGAAAACGACGAGATCCCGGCGGAACGGCAGCTGAATCTGACCCTGGGGGAGTGGCTGCTCTACCTGACGGGCACAAAGGGAGAAGTGAGACTCACCACCGTGCCGCTGGCGCTGACGGTGAAGGAGTCGGGGCTGATCGACGCGCCGCTGCACCCCATGCCCCTGAGCGTGGCCGAGCAGATCGACAGCAAGGCCGCCGCCGCGCTGGCCTGTGCCGGGGCGGTGAAGAGCGCGGCGGACGCCGGGGCCTTCAACGGCCGGGACGGACAGAGCTTTGTGATCGGGGGCTACTTCGACACCTTTGCGGAACTGCTGGCCCAGGTACCGGAGCCCCGGACGGGCCAGGCCTACGGCGTGGGCCTCACGGCGCCCTACGACATCTACATCTGGGACGCGGTGCACGGCGCGTGGAAGAACAACGGCGCCCTGCAGGGCTTGCCCGGCCAAAAGGGGGAAAACGGCGTCACCTTCCTGCCCCTGCTGGACGACGGCGGCAACCTCTCCTGGACCAACGACGGGGGCCTGGAAAACCCGGCGACCCGCAATATCCGGGGGCCCGCCGGAGCCGACGGCCAGACGGGCCCCGCGGGCCCGGCGGCGTATGCGTCCGCCGCCGCGGCCGGCTACACCGGGACGGAGGCCACTTTCTACGCGGCGCTGGCGGCCATCCCCTACCACAACGCGCGGCACCTGCCGGAGGGAGCGGACCCCATCACCGTGAAGACCGGCAACCTGGAAAACAGCGCCGTGACCCGGCAGAAAATCGCCGACCACGCGGTCACGCAGATCTACACCACCACCGTCGGGACCGGTTGGGCGCCCAGCGTGGGGACCCGGTTCCAGCTGATCTCCCCAGACGGGAGCGCCGTGAGCTATCCCATCGAGGAGGCGCCGGCAGCGCTGACCTCGGTGCGCAAGACGGCCACGGACGAGGAACTGACCGAGGGAACGGACTACAGCTACGCGGCGGGGGTGCTGACTTTCACGGTGGCACCCGCGGCGGGCACCAATAGCTACCGTGCCGCCTGGAGCGTGGAGACGGCGCCCTACACGCAGACGGTGACGGTGGAGGGGCTGGAGGAGACGGACGCGATCCTGATGGACGCGGTGCCTCCCCTTGACCCGGGCGAGGCGGAAGACGTGCTGGAGGCCTACGCCCTGATCTACAGGGCGGCGCCCGGCGCGGATACGCTGACGCTGTACGCGTCCGGTCTGCCCGGCAGGGCCATTCCCATTCAACTTTTGGCGGTGAGAAAATGAGCGATGTATGGATCACAAGACGGGGCGGCGGCACCAGACTGAACTTTGAGCTGACGGGCGGGATCGCCCCGCCGGCCGCGCCCAGGGAAAACACCATCTGGGTGGAGACCTCCGTGGGATTTCCGAGCTGGGCCTTTTCCTACGGGCCGCCGGTGAACCCCGCGGACGGCATGCTCTGGATCAAGACGGCGGACACCGGGCACGCGCCCTTCAACGCCCTGAAAAAGAACGCGCTGGTCCTCAGCGGCGCGGCGGCGTTTCAGTACGTGTCCGGCGCCTGGCAGAGCCGGTCTGCGAAGATCTTTCAGGAGGGGGCGTGGCGGGACTTCCGGCGCTATCTCTTCCGGGAGGGCCTGGGCGAGAT
>JBGUZD010000047.1:0-2888 GCA_045222695.1 Candidatus Limivicinus sp. | reverse complement strand
CGCTGCGCGAGGGCGAAAGACTCGTTTCGCATCTGGTGGATATCGGACGCCCCGTCGCGCTGATCCCCAATCTCGCCATCCACATGGACCGCAGCGCAAACGAAGGCAAGAGCTATGATATGCGCGTCGATATGCCGGCGCTGTTCTCCCTCGCGGGCGCAAAGAGCCCCGAAGCGCTCGTCGCCGAAACGCTCGGCGCGAAGGAGGAGGATCTCCTCTCGAAGGAGCTGTTCCTCTACCCCTGCACGCCCGGCACGGTCTGGGGCGCGGAGAACGAGTTCATCTCCTCGCCGCGGCTCGACGATCTGCAGTGCGTGTTCGGCTGTCTGCGCGGCTTCCTCGAGGCCGGCGGCTCGGCTTCTCTGACGGCCCTGTGCGTTTTTGACAACGAAGAGGTCGGCAGCTCGAGCAAGCAGGGCGCGGATTCGAGCTTCCTCACCGATGTGCTGCGGCGCGTGTGCTTCGCTCTGGGAATGGACGAGAGCGCCTATCTGCGCTGCGCCGCGAACGGCTTCATGGTCTCTGCGGACAACGCGCACGCCGTGCACCCCAACCGTCCCGAGGAGGCCGACCGCAGCGAACGTCCCGTCCCCAACGGCGGCGTCGTCATCAAGTACAACGCCAACGCCCGCTACACGACCGACAGCGTTTCCGCCGCGGTCTTTTCGGAGATCTGCCGCGCCGCCGGCGTGCCGGTGCAGCGCTATTCCAACCGCGCCGACAAGGCGGGCGGCTCGACGCTGGGCAACATCAGCCTGACGCATCTCTCGCTCGAGAGCGTGGACGTCGGCCTCGCGCAGCTGGCGATGCACTCCTGCTACGAGACGGCCGGCGCGAAGGATACGGAATACCTGGTGCGGGCGATGCGGGAATTCTTCTCGCACAGCATCCGCAAGACCGCCGAGGGCGTCTCCCTCTGAACAAAGCGCCCGGACGGGCAAATACCTGACGTGGTGATCAAAGCTATGAAAAAGAAACTGATCTGTCTGCTGCTAGCGCTCATCCTGGCGCTCTCGCTCGCGGGCTGCGGCAAAGTCTCCTACGGCGTCAACCCCGTGATGACGCTCGTGCAGCAGGAATATTCCATGGCCTTCCGCAACGGCGACAGCCTGTACTACTATGTCGTCGGCGCGATCGAGGAGCTCAACGCCGAGGGCACCGTCGGCGAGCTTGCGCACAAGTGGCTGGGCTCGAACATGGTGAGCTTCGGCAAGAAGGCGGACGCGCTCAGCGAATACCAGGCGGCCGAGCCGCGCGTGTTCATCATCGGCGTGGACGAGAACTCCTTCCCCTTCGCCTACGGCGAGGGCGGCAACTACTGGGGCTTTGATGTCGAGCTGGCCACAAAGGTCTGCCAGAAGCTGGGCTGGACGCTGCAGGTGCAGGCGGTCGAAAAAGAAAACGTCTACATCGAGCTGTACTCCGGCAACATCGACTGCGCCTGGGGCGGGCTCGCGCTGCCCGAAAAAGAGATCTCCAACGGCAGCTATACCATCTACGGTCCTTATGTGAAAAACGACATCGTCATCGCCTCGCGCGACGGCTCGAACATCTGGAACAGCCTGCAGCTCAGCGGCAAGCGGATGGCCATGTGCACCACGCAGGAGGCCATGGACGCGCTGCAGAGCGCGGGCCGCGTCGTCAACCGTCTCGGCCAGATCACCCGTCTTGCCGGCGGCACGACCGAGTGCTTCAGCTATCTCTACGCGGGCAAGTGCGATCTGATCCTCACGGACAGCACCGCCATCGCCTACTACAACTCGCACTGATCCTGCAGCGGCCGCACGCCCGGAGAGATTCGGGCGTCTTTTATCGTTGCGCGCAAAGCAAGAGCGTGGTATAATACAAATAGTTCAATTATTAAAAGCATTCGGGGAGGACACAAGAATGTTCGGAAGACGTCCCGACGGCCGCCGCGTAAAGGGCATCGATCCTGTCATGCAGATCACGCCCTATGTGATGCCGATGCGCTGCGACGCGCAGGTGTTCTTAAAGCACCGCGCGGACATGGACCGGCTCTCGCGCTATATCCGCCGGCAGAAGGCGGAGAAGGGCCAGGCCGTCACCTACATGCAGATCATCGTCGCGGCCTATGTGCGCGCGGTCAGCGCGAATCCCGAGGTCAACCGCTTCATCATGAACAAGCAGCTCTTTGCGCGCAACAACTGCTCGGCTGCCTTCACGATCCTCAAGGATCCCTCGGACGCCGACAAGGGCGAGGCCGTGGTCAAGATCAAGTTCGACCTCACGGACACGCTCTACGACGTGCGCGACCGCATGAGCGCCGCCGTGTCCGTCGCCCGCGGCGAGACGGGCGATGCGGGCTTCACCGAAAAGCTGCTCCGCTTCCTCTTCGCCGTGCCGGGGCTGGCCACCGTCGTAGTCGGTCTCGTACGCTTTCTCGACCGCTACGGTCTCGCGCCGGGCGTGCTGATGGAGGAGCTGCCCTTCTACGTGGGCATGTACATCACGAACACGGCCTCGATCGGTCTGCACGACGTGAACCACCACCTCTACAACTGGGGCAACGTCGGGCTCTTCCTCGGCATGGGGACGGCCGAAAAGGTCGCGGAGGTGGAAAAGGACAGCGTTCGCATGAAGCGCTATCTGCCCATCGGCATCACGGCCGACGAGCGCGTCTGCTCCGGCGCGCATTACGCGCGTTTCTTCAACGACATGCGCCGCTATCTCGACCACCCCGAGCTGCTGGAGACGCCGCCGGAAAAGATCCGCTTCGACGAGGAGGTCGAATACCACGAACCGAAGCCGGAATAACGCAAAAGAAAAAACTCCGCTGCATGTGAAGTGAACCCCAAAAGTTAGACAAAGAAATGAATTAAGCGACCTGAAGGGTCTGGTATCTGTGTTGAGCAGGTGTCAGGCCCTTT
>JBGUZD010000046.1:0-16576 GCA_045222695.1 Candidatus Limivicinus sp. | reverse complement strand
CAGACTTGATGGCGGCGCGGAAAGCGAGGGAACCGATGCGGCCGAAGCCGTTGATGCCGACTTTGATCATGAATCATATCCTCCAGTTTTTTATAAAATAAGCATATCGGGATGTGTTGACACACTTACAGCGGGGCAGTCAAAAACTCCCTTACTGAACATTTGAATTGTATCATATACTATTGACAAAAAGCAAGTTTTCATTCGGTCTTGCCCGCATAAAAATTTGCCGAAATTGATGCCCGTTTTGCGCCGCGAAGGCCCTGGGTCTTGTATAATTTGTCGGATTTTGTTAGTATAAGGAAAAAGAAAGGTCCTTGACAGGAGGGTGTGTGTCCCATGCACAGTGTTTCAACGAGGGTGCTCTCGCTCGCGGGCGAGGCGGCGCTGCTGGTGCGCGGCGGGCGGATCGTCTACGCCAACGCCCGCGCGGAGAAGCTGCTCGGCGGCGAGCTCGTGGGCAAGCCGCTCACTGCGCTCTTTTCCGAAGAGATCACCGAGGCGCAGGCGCGCGTCTTCACCGCCGACACGACCGTATGCGGGAAGCCGCTGAACGTCCGCACCGCGAAGCTCGACGACACGCAGGCCTTTTTTCTTTCGGAGATCGGCTTCGCCCTGACGCCGGTGAGCGACGCCTTCCTCTATTCGATGCGCAGCGCGCTGATGAACCTGCGCCTGTCGCAGGACCTCTGCCGCGCGCGTGCCGAAAAGCTGGGCGACGCCGAGCTGGAAGAGCGGCTCTGCTCCATGCAGCGCAGCGTCTTTTCCATCTCGCGCCTGCTGGAGAACGCCTCCGTCGTACGCGCGGCCGCCATGGGAGAGCTCAAGGCCGAGCTCGCGGCGCTTGATCTCGCCGCGCTCTGCCGCACGATCGTCGAGAGCGTGTCCCTGCTGCGGCCGGACGTCCGTTTCCGGCTCCACGCCGAGGGCGAGCTCTGCCTGCTCGGCGACCGTGTGCTGCTCGAGCAGATGATCCTCAACCTGATCTCCAACTGTCTCATCCACGCCGAGGGCCTGACGCAGATCACGCTGCGCCTTCTGCCCACGCCCACGCAGCTGATCCTCTCCGTCAGCGACGACGGCTGCGGGATCGGCGAGGAGGCCATGAGCACGGTCTTCGAGCGCTACCGCGACGGCTACGCCCTGAGCGATATGGGCCGCGGCGCGGGGCTGGGCCTGTCCCTCGTGCGCGGCGTCGCGCGCGAGCACGGCGGCACGCTCATGCTCGAGAGCCGCGCCGGCAGCGGGACCTCGGCAAGGGTGTCGCTCGCGCGGCGCATTTCCCCGTCGGCGCTCGGCACGGCCGCGGCCGAAGCGCCCGCCGACATGGGCGCTCTGCTCACGGGTCTGGCCGACTGTCTCCCGCCGGAGTGCTTCGCCGGGAAGTATCTGGACTGAAAAAAGAAAAAACCGGGAGGATGCATCCTCCCGGTTTTTTTCGTCCTCAGTATTCGTAGCAGCCGCCGCCGATGAACTCGCGGATCAGCGAATCGGGCGGCACCAGGCTCTCGTCGATATCGCCGAAGAGCTGCAGCGCGGGCAGCACGGCGCGCAGCTCGTCAAAGCGCTCGATGCCCTCCGGCACGGTCTGGAACAGGGCCGTGGCCGTGCGGTTGAACACCGGCAGCTCATAGGGCAGCGAGGAATCGAACTGATAATCCGCCTTGTCCTTGAACGGCGAGATATAGGCCTTCTCGCCGCGGCGGACGTTGGCCCACATGCCCATCGTCTCGGCCGCGGAGGAGCCGCGGAAGTTGTAGTCGCGCACGAGGCGGCGCACCAGACGGAACCAGGTACGCTTGAACACGATCTTCTTTCCGAAGGTCACGTCGCTGCGCGCGGCGATATACAGCTTGAAGGCCTCGGGATGGCGTGTGGTGATCATGTCGTTGAGCGCGTGGATGCCCTCGAAGATCACGATCTCGTCCTTTCCCAGTTTGAGGGACTTCGACGGCTCATAGGCGCGCATGCGGCGGGAGAATTCGTACTTCGGCACATGGATGCGCTCGCCGCGCGCGAGCATCGTGAAGTGCTCGTTCATCAGCTCCATATCCAGACAGAGCGGGCTTTCCAGGTCGTACTCCCCTTCCGGCGTGCGGGGCGTGGTCTCGGGGCTGACGGTGTTGAAGTAATCGTCCATGCCCACGTAATGGCTGCGGACGCCGCGCCGCTCCAGCGCCTCGGAGACCTTCATGGCCGTCGTCGTCTTGCCGGAGCCCGAAGGCCCGGACAGCAGCACGATGGGGCTGTTTTTGATGTTGTCCGCGATCTTTTCCGCCGCCGTCTCCACGTTGGCATGATAGATCGCGTCGCCCTCCTCGATCAGGCCGCGGGGGTCCGAAACGGTTTTGAAATTGATTTCCGAAAGGTCGTATGCCATGTTCAATCCTCCAGACTGTGATAAAACTCGCCTATCCTCTGCTTCTCGCCGCATACGCCGGCGATGCCTTCGATGTATTCCAGCGGGTACTTCGGCGCGATGAAGCGCAGGTTGCGCCCGCCGTCGTGCCGGATCAGCTTGGTCGAGCCGCCCCCGCCCATGGCGAGGATGCTGCACAGCTCTTCCATGATGCAGATATTGTACAGGTTCACGTGTCCCGGGCGCGTCCAGCCGACGTTCTCAAAGCCGCCGGACATGAACTTCTGCCGGTAGAGGTAATAGGGCCCGTAGCCGGCCGCGCGCAGCCTTTCCTCGGCGTAGTCGAGCATGGCCGCCACCTCGGCCGCCCCGGGCAGCGCCGCGCCCTCGGTGAGGATGCGCGAGCCCTTTTTCAGGCTGAGCGTGTGCACCGTGACGTTCTCCGGCGCAAGGGCGAGCACCTGCCCGAGCGTGGAGCGGAAGCCTTCGGGATCGTCCCCCGGCAGGCCCGCGATCAGGTCCATGTTCACCGCAAAGCCGCCGACGGCGCGCACCTTTTCCAGCGCGGTGAGGATATCCGCGGCCGTGTGCCGACGGCCGATGGCCTCGAGCACCGCGTCGGACATGGTCTGCGGGTTGACGCTCACGCGGTCCACCCCGTGCGCGCGCAGGACGCGCAGCTTCTCCTCCGTGATCGTGTCGGGCCGTCCGGCCTCCACCGTGAACTCGCGCAGCGCGGAGAGCTCGAAGCATTCCTCCAGCTTTTTACAGACGCGCTCGAGCTGCTGCGCGGAGAGCGTCGTGGGCGTGCCGCCGCCGAAATACAGCGACACCGGCCGCAGGCCGAGCGCCCTGCACTGCTCCCCCGTCGCCTCGATCTCCTTTTCCAGCGCGTCGAGGAAGGGCGCGATGAGCTTCATGCTCTTTTCCACCGACTGGCTGACGAAGCTGCAGTAGGCGCAGCGCGTCGGGCAGAAGGGCACGCCGAGATAGAGGCAGACGTCCTTTTCCTCCAGCGAGGCCTCGGCCGCGAGCGTATGGCGCGCGGCGTCGAGGCACAGGGCCGCGCGGCGCGGCGAAACGTCGTAGTCCTCGGTGAAGCGCCGCAGCGCCTCGTCCTCGCCGAGACCGCTTCGGAGCAGCGGCGTGAGCAGCTTGCCCGGCCGCACGCCGGTCAGCGCGCCCCAGGCGGGCTTTTCGTGCCCCGCGGAGAGCGCGGCGCGGTACATCGCGTTCTTGATGAGCCGCTGCTCGGCCCGCTCGCGTCCGAGCGTATCCGCCGCGTCGGGGTTTTTCATCCGCGCGGCGCCGCGGAACACGCCGCCCCGATGCAGCAGGCAGCTCGCCGTGGTCATCTTCGCGGCGCGATGGAGACGGATCTCCATTCTATCGCCCGCCGGCACGCCCCGGGCGTACTCCGGGCGTTCCTCCGGAAAGAGCGTCAAAAGCATCTGCTCGACCGCGTATCGATATTCATGGCCTCGGAAAAACAGCTTCACGTTCTCTCTCCCCCGTCCCCTCCCCGGCATTTACAGGCGGGAAAGGGAGCTGGAAATCATGCGTTTTCATTATAGCAGACGCGGGATAAGATGACAACGGTTAAAATAATTGAAAAATCTAGGGATTTGAAAGAAAATTCTTTGAAAAAAAGCCTGATTTTGCGAAAAAAACATTGGAAATTTTTAAAAGAATAGTGTATGATTATACTGTAAGTAATAAAGTGGGGGATACTGTTCGATGTTTTCCGTCGGCGAAAAAATCATATACGGAGAAAACGGCGTCTGCACCGTCTCCGATATCGGCGCGCTGCCGATGGACGGCGGAAGCGGCAAGGTCTATTATCACCTCAAGCCCCTGGTCGGCAGCGGCACGTATTTCACGCCGATCGATTCCGCGGCGTATATGCGCCCGGTCATGAGCCGCGAAGAGGCGGAGGCCTTCATCGCCACGATCCCCGGCATCGAGCCGGCGATCTGCAGCGACACGCGCTTCAATCACGTCGACGCCTTTTACAAGGATCTGTTCAAGCTCCACTCCTGCGAGGCGCTGGTCTCCGTGATCAAGGGCCTCCGTTCCCGCATGGCCGACCGCAAAACGAAGAGCAGCCGCGCCGAGGCGACGATGAAGCGCGCCAAGGACATCCTGCATGGCGAGCTCTCCGTCGCGCTGGGGATCGAGATCGGCGAGGTGGAGGACTATATCACTCAAAGCGTCGCCGCGTCGGAACAGTGAATCGGAACTGAAGAACGGGTATAAAAAGAGCTGCAGCAAAAGCTGCAGCTCTTTTCATGTTATCCGAGGGAGGCTTCGTAATAATAATTCACCAGCAGATCGACGCAGGCGCCGTAGCTCTTCAGTCCCAGGGTCTGGTCGTAGCTGTGCAGGAAGCCCTCGTACACCGTGTTCGAGACCGTCTGCGCCGGCGTGTCGAACTGCGCCCAGTAGGCCCTGCGCGACAGCAGGTCCCGCACGACGTTTTCGTCGAGACTATCGAAGATCTCCTCCCAGGCCGCGCGGTCGGCCCCGGCGAGCGCGTTTCCCAGATGCGTGTAGGCCAGCAGGCAGGCGCTGTAGCAGTAGTCGGGATCGCCGTAATCGAGGCAGGCCAGCACGGCCGTGAAATTGGCCTCCTGCTCCTTGGCCACGCCCCGCTGGTGCGACAGCTCGTGCGCCACCGTGGCCGCGAGGTCGCAGGCGGGCATATCCGTGTTCACGTTGGCCTCGGCCGTGAAGGGGAAGAAAAATCCGGAGAAGTCGAGATAACTCATCACGCGCGAGAAAAAGATGCCCTTGGCGGCGAGCGGCGGCCCTGCCAGGCAGGGATATTCCTTCTCCGTCCCGGCAAAGACCTCCGGCGAGCGGCGCAGGATCTCCGCCCTGTCCGAAACGCAGAAGCCGTTTTCGTCGCGCGGCACCTCGGCGGCGTATTCGTTGGCGAGGCGGGCGAAATACCGCGTCACGCTCTCGAGCTGCTCGACGCTGATCTCCCTGTTTTCAAAGCCGCTCTTCTCCGCAAAGTCGTCGGCGTAGTAGTACACGCCCCAGAGCAGGCAGAACAGCGCGTAGACCGAAAGGCCCGCCGCGAAAAGCGTGACGAGCGTGCGATACAGCCGCGCCGGGCGCTCCCCTTTCCGGATCAGGGCGACGATCTGAAAAGCTATGTACCCCAGCGCCGCCGCGGCGAAGAGCCCCAGCAGCAGCTCCGCCATCGAAAAAGGCACGCGGGCGTTGAAGGAGCCGAGCGCACGGTGCAGCGGCCGCACGATCTTTTCCGAGAGGAACACCATCAGGGCGTGCTCCCCCCGCGTGAGCAGGTGCAGCGCGATCAGCCCCGCCGAGACGAGCAGCAAGACATGTCTCTTCGGGCAGAGCGCCCATATGGCGGCAAGGCCGCGTTTTTTTGTCGCCGTCGTTTCCATACTGTGCATGATACACCCGTTTTCCCCTTCGTTCAAGCGCCAAAAAATACCGGGGATCGCCGATCCCCGGTATTTTTGTCCTTTGCTTCACTTGAGCGTCGCGTAGACGACGGCCTTGATCGTGTGCATGCGGTTCTCGGCCTCGCGGAACTGCCGCGCGTGGCTGCCGAGGAAGACCTCGTCGGTGACCTCCATGGCGCTCAGGCCGAACTTCTGAAAGATCTCCTCGCCGATGGTCGTCTCCCGGTCGTGGAAGGCGGGCAGGCAGTGCATGAAGATGGACGTGGGCTTCGCCTTTTCCATCAGCGCGCCGTTGATCTGGTACGGGAGCAGCAGTCGGATGCGCTTTTCCCACAACTCGGCCGGCTCGCCCATCGACAGCCAGATATCGGTATAGAGGATGTCGCAGTCCTTCGCGCCCTGCGCGGGGTCCTCGGTGAACTCGAGGATCGCGCCGGTCTCGCCGGCGATCTCGTGGCATTTTTCGATCAGCCACTCGGCGGGCATCAGCTCCTTCGGGCCGCAGGCGCAGTAGTGCAGGCCCAGCTTGGCGCAGACGACCATGAGGGAGTTGGCGACGTTGTTGCGCGCGTCGCCGAAGAAGGTCAGCTTCCTGCCCTTGAGATCGCCGAACTCCTCGCGCGCGGTGAGGATGTCCGCGAGCATCTGCGTGGGATGGAAATCGTCGGTCAGGCCGTTCCACACCGGCACGCCGGAATACTTCGCCAGGTCCTCGACCGTGGACTGCTTGAAGCCGCGGTATTCGATGCCGTCGTACATCCGGCCGAGCACCTTCGCGGTGTCGGCGATGGATTCCTTCTTGCCCATCTGGGAAGAGCCCGGGTCCAGGAAGGTGACGCCCATGCCCAGGTCGCGCGCCGCGACCTCAAAGGAGCAGCGGGTGCGGGTCGAGGTCTTTTCGAAGAGCAGGACGATCTGCTTGTCCGTCAGATACTTATGCTCGATCCCGTTGTACTTCATGCGCTTGAACTCCGCCGCGAGATCCAGCAGATAGTTGATCTCCTCCGGCGTGTAGTCCAGCAGGGTGAGAAAGCTTCTTCCTCTGATGTTCAGTCCCATTTCGTTGTTTCCTCCCAATATTTATTCCGCCCGGATGAGCGGCATGGACATGCAGCGCGGGCCGCCGCGGCCGCGTGAAAGCTCGGCCGAGGGCATTTCCAGGATCTCGATGCCGTTGTCGCGCAGGATCGGGTTCGTCACGTCGTTGCGCTCGTAGACGACGACCTTCCCCGGAGCGATCGTCAGGGTGTTCGAGCCGTCGTTCCACTGCTCGCGCGCCGCGGCGATCATGTCGTCGCCGCCGCAGTAGAGCAGCTTCACGCGCTCGGTGTGCGTGTATTTCTCCAGGATCCGCTCCAGCGGCGCGTCGATCCGCTCGATGCGCAGCTCGTCCGGGTCCTTCTCCCCCGGCGTGATCTCGTAGACCGTCAGCGGGCCGATGATGGCCGGGTGGACGATATACTTGTCGACGTCGATCTGCGTAAAGACCGTGTCGAGGTGCATGAAGGCGCGGGTGGAGGGGATGTCGAAGGCCAGCACGGTGCGCACCGTGGCCTCCGGGTCACGGAAGAGCCGCCTGGAGACGTTTTCGATTCCGTCGGGCGAGGTGCGCTCGGAGATGCCGATCGCGATCGTATCCGCCGTGAGGTTGAGCACGTCGCCGCCCTCGATGCAGGCGTGATCGCCCCGCTCGCAGTAGCGCCGGACAGAGGCGTAGTCCGGATGGTATTTGAAGATATACTCCGCGTAGATCGTCTCGCGCCGCCGCGTCGGGAAACGCATGCGGTTGAGGAAAATGCCGTTGCCGACCGAGGCGAAGGGGTCCCGCGCGAAATAGAGGTTCGGCATCGGGTCGACGATCAGATCGTCGGCCGGGGCGATGCGGTCCTGCAGCGAATAGGCCGAGGCCCCGCCCATCTCCTTGAGCGTGATGCCCTCCACCGTCTTCTGCACCAGCGCCTTGCCGGAGTAGTTTTCCAGCAGGTAGTCGCAGAGCTTGTCCTGCCATTTGCCGGTGCGGACGTCGCCCTCAGTCAGCCACTGGTACAGGAAGGGGCGGACGAGCTCCGGGCGGAGCGCGAGCACCTCGCTCATCAGGTCCTCGAGATAGACGACCTCCACGCCGTTATCGCGCAGGATCGCGGCGAAGGCGTCGTGCTCCCGCTGCGCGACTTTCAGAAAAGGGATATCGTCGAAGAGCAGCTCCGGCAGCCGTTTCGGCGTCAGCTTCAGCAGCTCCTCCCCCGGGCGGTGGAGCAGCACCTTTTTAAGCGGTGCGATCTCGCTTTTGACACAGATACTGTTCATGTATCGCTCCTGATGATGAAGATTTCCCGTATCACATGCTCTCCGGCGCGGAAACGCCGATGAGCGCGAGCGCGTTGCGCAGCGTGATCATCGTCGCCGTCACGAGCCCCAGGCGCTGATTCGTCAGCTCCGGATCGTCGGGATTGTTGACCTTGACGGCGTTGTAGTAGGCGTGGAAGGTCTTGACCAGCGAGATGATATAGTCCGTGAGCTTGTTGGGCTTGCGAAGCGCCGCGTCGGCGGCGACCTCCGCGGGGAACTCGCCGATCTTTTTGAGCAGCAGCAGCTCGCGTTCGTCCGTCAGACGGTCGTAGCGGCCGGTCTGCTCGAATTTCGCGATCCTGGGGTTCGTCAGGATCGAGTTCATGCGCGAATGCGCGTACTGGGCGTAGTAGACCGGGTTGTCGTTGTCGCGGCTGCGGGCCAGCTTGAGATCGAGATCCATGTGCGTGGCCACGTCCTTGGATACGAAGAACCAGCGCGCGGCGTCCACGCCGATGTCCTCGCACAGCTCGCGCAGGCTCAGCGCGTTGCCGGTGCGCTTGGACATCTTGACCTCCTTGCCGTCCTCGACCATGCGGACCATCTGGATCAGGTCGACCGAGAGCGTGCCCTCCGGATAGCCCAGCGCGGTCAGCGCGGCCTGCATGCGGGTGACGTAGGAGTGGTGGTCGGCGCCCCAAAGGTCGACGAGCAGCGGATAGCCGCGCTCGACCTTGTAGACGTGGTTGGCGATGTCGGGCGTGAGATAGGACAGCGTGCCGTCGCTCTTGCGCAGGACGCGGTCCTTGTCGTCGCCGTATTCGCTCGAGCGGAACCACAGCGCCCCGTCCTGCTCGTAGAGCAGGCCCATGTCCGCCATGCGTTTGAGACAGCGCTCGATGCGCTCGCGGCCGTTTTCGTAGAAGAAGGTCTCGTGCATCCAGGAGTCGATCTTCACGCCGTAGAAGCGCAAATCCTCTTCGATCTGTTTGAGCTCCCGCTCCTTCCCGACGCGCATGAAGTAGTCCATGCGCTCATTTTCGTCGGCGGAGAGCCATTTGTCGCCGTCCTCCGCCGCGATCTCCTCGGCGATGGCGCGGATATCCTCAGCGTGGTAGCCGTCCTCGGGCAGCGGATATTCGCCGGCGCGGCCGAAATGCTCGAAATAGCGCGCGATCAGCGAGCGGCCGAGCATCACGATCTGATTGCCGGCGTCGTTGACGTAGTATTCGCGCAGCACCTCGTAGCCGCTGGCCTCCAGCAGGCGGCAGATACAGTCGCCCCAGGCGGCGTTGCGGGCGTGGCCGCAGTGCAGTCGCCCCGTCGGGTTGGCGGAGACCCACTCGACGAGCACGCGTTTTCCCCTGCCGCTGTCGTTTCTGCCGTAGTCCTCGCCCGCGGCGATGACCTTGTCGATCAGGCCGCTGAGCGCGTCCTGCTTCAGCTTGAAGTTGATGAAGCCGGGCCGCGCGACCGTGACGGAGTCGGCCTCGGGCAGGAGCCGCTCCAGCTCCTGCACGATGGGCGCGGCGATGTCCATGGGGTTGCGGCGCAGCGTGCGGGAGAGCTTCATCGCGACGTTCGTGGAGTAGTCGCCGAAGTCGGGGTTCTGCGGCGTCTCGACGACGTAGAGGCCCTCCTCCGCTTCGATGTCCCACGCGGCCTTGACGGCCTCTCGCACAGCTTCGTAGATCCTGGTTTCAAAATCGCTCATATTGTTCTCCTTCTCCGCCCGGTGCGGGGCGGAGCATTCTTTCCGTATAAAGGATAACGCGTTCCGCGCGTTTTCAGCCGTAGGTGTGCATGCCGTGCATCAGCGTGTTCACGCCCGCGAAGGTGAAGAACACGAGAAAGACGGCGATGACGAGGAACCACGCCATCTTTTTCCCCTTTCTTCCGGCGCGCAGGCGCATGTGCAGGTAGACCGCGTAGATGATCCAGGTGATCAGCGCCCAGACCTCCTTGGGATCCCAGCTCCAGAAGCTCGACCAGGCCTGCTCGGCCCAGATCGCGCCGGAGAGGATCACGACCGTGAGGAACAGAAAGCCGAAGCTGACCAGGCGGTAGCTCAGAAAATCCATCTGGTCGAGCGCCTTTTTATCCGGCTCCTGCCGCTTGGTAAAGACAAGATAGCGCGCGCCGATGCAGCCCGCGATGACGAAGGCCGCGTATGCGAGCACCGCCGAGCCGATATGCACGCCGAACCACGCGCTGCGCAGCGCGGGCATCAGGTCGCGGATCTCCATCGGTTGCAGCGCCGCGTAGGTCATGATCAGCAGCACCGCGGGCAGCGCCGCGATCTTCAGCCAGTCGGCCCTCCCGCGGCCGCAGAGGACGATCGACAGCAGCGCCGAGCCCCAGGCGAAGCCGCAGGCGAATTCAAACTGATTGGACAGCGGCAGTCTCTTCGCCGCGACGCCGCGGGCGACGAAGAACACCGTGTGCAGCGCAAAGGCGGCGAGAAAAACGATCCAGGCCGCCTTGAGCAGCTTTTCCTTCCGGAAGGCCGTGCCCGTGAATTCCAGCGCGACCGCGGCCGCGTAGACGGCAAAGGTCACGAAAAATAGGATCTTCATGCTTTTTCCTCACTTTCCCGCAGGTATTTCTCCCCCAGGTCGGCAAGCTCGATGCGCATGCGCTCGGGCTTGGGGCCGCCGACGGCGCAGCCCTCCGCGTCCAGCTTGACGGCGACCGGGTCGCAGAAGAAGGTGACGTACAGCCCGACGATCATCAGGCAGAAGGCCGCGACGAGCAGCGAATGATACAGGGTGGGGACCTGCTTGATGCGCAGGCCGGGATAGTCCGTCGGCGCGTTAAAGGTAAAGCGCAGGCCCAGGATCTCCAGCGAGTCGCCCGGAACGGCCAGCGAGGGCGTGTACGCCCCGTCGGCCAGGATCTCGAAGGCGTAGATCGGGTTGGGATAGGAGCCTTCGGTGCGCGTGATGAGCGTGACCTCGCCGTCCGGCGCGCGCAGATAGTCGGGATAGAGCTGCTCGAAAATGATGCCGTTGCGGCTGTCGATGGTCAGATAGCTCATCGAGTCGAGCAGGAAGACGTCCGTCCCGCCCGTTTCGAGATTTGTCACCGTCACGGAGCCCGCCGTGCCGAAGCTCTGCTGAAAGAGCTTGCAGCCGCCGAAGCGGAAGGGATGGTTGACCTTCAGTTCGGCGAGCTCGCTGCGTCTGCCGTCGGGGAGCGTGACGCGGACGTGGCTGGTGTAGTCCAGCCGCCCCGTCTCGTCCGTGATGCGGAAATCCTGCACGTAGATCTCGGTGCCGTCGCTCATGCGGATCGACTCGCCGGGCATGCAGCTTTGGTCCGTCACCGTGGGGGTATAGAGCGCGAGCGCGCCGAACACGAGCGTCAGCAGGATGGACAGATGCGTCACGAAGCTGCCGTATCGCCCCAGGCTGCGCTTGGTATAGACTTCGCTGTCGCCGATCTTATCGACGCGGCAGCGCATCCCGAGCAGTCTCTCACGCAGCGCGGCCACGCCCTCGGGCGTGAGGAGCACCGTGTCGCGCAGGCGGGCGGTGCGTTCCTTCTCGTCCTGCGCGGCGCGCGCGACCGCGGCGATGCGCAGGATGCTGCACAGCGTCAGATTGAGGCCGAGCAGGCCGAGCAGCAGGATGAAAAACCAGCCGGTGAAGATGCGGTCGAGGCGCAGCAGCAGGATCGCGCCGTGGAGGGAGCCGTAATTCTGCGCGTACCAGGCGACTTCCCGCTCCTGCGGGATCACGGTGCCGAGCACCGAGCAGGCCGCGATCAGCACCAGCAGCAATATCCCGAAGCGCATGGAGCGCAGATATCCGATTATTTTTTTCATGGGCGCTCCTTTGCGGATAATCATTAAAAGCTGCCCGCCCAGTCGGGCGGGCAGCTCAAATACGTCGTTCGGATGTTTACGCGGTCAGCGCTTTGAGCAGATTCAGCGCCTGGTTGCAGAGCTCCTCGGCCTTGTCGAGGCACTCGTAGGTCAGCGTCGGGTTGTGCGCGCCCTCGGCGTTCTCGACGAAGACGAAGTCCCAGTAGAACTGCGCGTTGCGGGCCAGGGCGCGGACGCGCGCGAGGTCGGCGTCGGTGTATTCGCCGCTCTCCACCGCGTCGGCCAGCAGCTCGGTGAGATACTCGAGCTCATAGCCGATGGAGTAAGTGCGGTCCTCGACCTTCTGCTGCACGGCGCGGACCTCGCTCTTGAGATCGGTATGGCACTGCGAGCAGGTCTTTTCGATCAGGTCGGGGTTGTCCAGCGGGCTGACGAGGTTGTGGCTGCGGTACTCCGTCCCGTCCTCGGCCACCGCGTCGGGCATGTGGCAGTCGGCGCAGGTGAAGTCGTTCGCGTGCTGGCTGCCCGCGCCGAGGAAGGTCTCAAACTCGGGGTGCTGCACCTTGATCTGTTTGACGCCGGTGCGCGGGTTGGTCCAGTCGGCGAAGGCCTCGCCGTTGGAGAAGTTGGCCGGGTCGTTGAAGAAGGCCAGCATCTGGTCGGGCGCCATGCTCGCGAGACTGTTGTGGGCGATCGTGGTCGCCTTGGTGTCGGGGGCGAAGTAATATTCGTTGTGGCACTGGCCGCAGGCGAGGTTCGCGCCCGCGACGCTGTCAAAGTCCTCGCCGAGCGCGTCGATCCAGTAGGTGTGGGTGATGACGATCTCCTCGGGCGTGTTGGCGTGGCAGTTGTAGCAGCTGATGGGCTCGGTGATCTCGGCCTGGACGTCCGTCCAGCTCTTCTTATAGGCGGAAATGCCCTCCTCGTTCACCATGATGGTGAAGTCCGGGGTCTTGCAGGTCCAGCAGTTGGCGAGCGGATGGGGCCGTCCGGTGGCTTCGATATCCTGCACGTCGTAGTAGTGGCCGCGGGCGCTGCCGTAATCGATGGCAAAGCCGTAGCCCTCGTAGAGCGTGCGGAGCATGGGATAGATCTCAAGGTAATCGTCGATGTCGTCGCTCTCGCTGGTCATCAGCCAGGAGTTGTACTCGTTGGGGTACTGCTCGGCCCAGTCCGCGGCGTGCACGACCGTGACGCCGGAATTGGTCACGACCCGGGAAGCCATCTTGACAGGCGACGCGGCGGCAACGTTTTCTCCGCCGAAGCTGTCCGTGGACAGGCCGCCGCTCTCCATGGCGTTGAGGACGGCCGCCTTGATGGCGTTGGAGCTGAGCGTCGCGCCCGAGACGGCGTCGACCTCAAGGCTCTGCGCGTCGTAGATCATGCCGGGGAGCTTGTCGACGGCGACGCTGCCGATCCCGTCGGTCTCGGAATGAGAGACGACGTTGATCTGGTAGATCTTGTTCTCGTCGGCGACGATCTCGACCTCGATGGGGCCGTTGCGGCCCTCGGCCGTGCCGCTCAGATGCTGGGCGGAGGCGGGGATGTCCCCGGCGCTGGCGCCGACGGCGGCGGGCCTCGCCTTCAGGACGGCAAAGCAGATGGCGACGATCAGCACGAACACGCCGCAGGCGAGCCCGATGATGTCGGCCATCTTTCTTTGTTTCATGGTCATTTTTCTCATGGTCGATCTCCTCATGTTCGCCGCGCCGCACCCGGCGGCGCGAATGATAAAAGGGGACGCATATACGGTCATATCTCCAGCGCGGCGGAGCACACCTTTACCCATTTGTAGCATATCATACGGGGCGGGAATTGGCAAGAGGCCAAAGTGCTCAATACGCGCCTGTGGATTCTGCGCAACTTGCCGAATACTGGAAAAAGCCGGGTCTGCAGCGGCGCGCCGAAACCGCGGGGGACGCGCGTTTTTCCTTTTTGAAAAGCGCCCCTCCCATTACCCCGAAAGGGCGGGGGGCGTTTTCGATCGGGCGGGCGTCGTCAGAGCTCGCCGGCAAGCTCGTCCGAATCCATGAGGCGCGCGCCGGCGCGTTCCATGTCGGCGAGGTTGCCGCGCTGGATCTCGTCGGTGGCGGACGAAGTGCAGTCGCGCAGGACCGTCACGTCGTAGTCGAGCGAGATCGCGTCGTAGCAGCTCGTGCGGATGCAGTTGGGCGTCGTCGTCCCCGCGAGGATCACCTGTCCGACGCCGAGCTTTTTGAGCAGCGCGTCGAGTCCGGTGTTGAAAAAAGCCGAGTAGCGCGGCTTGACGATATGATGATCCTCCGGCGCGCTGCCGAACTCCGGCGGCATGGCGGCGGAGATCTCCTCGTCGCAGCCGGGAGAGAGCGGCCGTCCGCCCGCAAGAAAAGCCGCGCGGCGCGGCTTTTCCACGTCGCTGCCGTCGGCGGCGTAGGCGCGCGTGACGAAGACGACGGGCACGCCCCTTTCGCGGCAGCGCGCGATCACGCACGCGCAGGCCGGCACGGTGGCCGGCGCGCCGGCGATGAACAGCGGCGAGCGCGGGGAAAGAAAACCGTTCTGCATGTCGATGACCAAAAGCGCGCTTTTCATGGCGGGCCCTCCTTTGTCTGTTCCTGCGGACAGTATAAAGGAAAACGGGCGATTTCACAAGGGCCGCGCGGCCGCGGCGGAAAAGATATTTACTTTCGCCGCCGTGAATGTTAAAATATTTGAAGAGAAAGCGAAGGAAGGAGGTCCTCGTCATGCCGGAAGCCGTGCTCGGATGCTGCGTCATCGGGTATCTGCTGGGAAACATCAACCCCGCTTTCCTGTTCGCCAGGCTCAAGGGCTATGATCCGCGCGTGGACGGCTCGGGGAACGCGGGCGCGTCCAACGCCTTCATCCTCGCGGGAAAGGCGGCCTTCTTCGCGACGGCGATCCTGGACATCCTCAAGGCCTTCCTCGCCTGCCGCCTCTGCCGATACCTCTTCCCTTCTCTCCCCGTCGCCGAGCAGATCGGCGGCGTGGCCTGCATCCTGGGCCACATGTTTCCCGCCGCGCTGCGCTTCCGCGGGGGCAAGGGGCTGGCCAGTCTCGGCGGCGTGATCCTGTCCTGGGACTGGCGCGCCTTTCTCGCGCTGCTGGCGCTGGCGATCCTGATCGCGTTTTTGACGAACTACATCTGCTTCGTCGCGCCGACGATGTCGCTGCTCTTCCCCGCGCTGTATTACATCCGGACGCGGTACTTCCCCGCCGCGCTCGTGCTGCTGATCCCCGCGATCCCGATCTTTTTCAAGCACGCCGAAAACATCCGCCGCATCCGCGAGGGCACGGAGGTGCGCATGAGCTATCTGTGGAACAAGGACGGCGAGCTCAAGCGCACCGGGCGCTCGTGATTTTTCCGCGCCGACGCGAACTTACGCCTTGTCTGCCGCGCCGGGATGTGATATGATCGAAGCAAGAACCGTATAAAAAAGACCGACCCTTGAATCGCAGAAAGGAGCGCGTATCAACATGGTGATCCCGACCGTCCATTTCCGCAGCGAATACAGCGAGATCCCCCTGCGCATCGCAAAGGGGCATTTCGCCACGAGCCACAGCCACATCAATTACTTCATCGACATGACCTACACCAAGCACCGTCTGGCCGAGGCGCGGCAGGCCGCGCGCGAGCTGGCGGTCAAGTTCCAGAGCTCCAAGGTCGTGGACACGATCCTGTGCCTTGACGGGACCGAGGTCCTCGGCGCCTGCCTGGCCGAGGAGCTGATCGAGGAGGGCATCACCAACGACAACGAGCACAACACGCTCTACGTCGTGACGCCCGAGACCACCACCGGCAACCTGCAGATCTTCCGCGAGAACATCGCGCACCTGATCCGCAACCGCCGCGTCCTGGTCCTGGCCGCCTCCGTGACGACCGGCGGGGCCGTGCAGGAGGCCCTGGGGGCAGTGCGCTATTACGGCGGCATCCCCGTGGGCATCTGCAGCATCTTCTCGTGCCTGGACACCTGCGGCGACTTCCCCGTCACCACCCTGTTCCACGCGAAGGTGCTGGGCGACTATCGCTCCGTGCCCGCCGCGCAGTGCCCGCTGTGCAGGGAGGGCGTCAAGCTCGACGCGCTCGTCAACAGCTACGGCATCTCGAGTTTTCTGTAAACCCTGCCTTTCAGCCAAGCAGCCGCCCCGTTCGGGGCGGCTGCTTTTCGTTGCGCCGTGCCCCGCGCCGCCCCGTCGGGGCGCTTTTCCGGACGCAAAAGAGGGACGCCCCTGCGGGCGCCCCTCTTTTGCGGATATGCGAAGAAAGATCGTTATTTCAGGCTGTTCTGCACGGCGACGGCCACGGCCACGGTCGCGCCGACCATGGGGTTGTTGCCCATGCCGAGGAAGCCCATCATCTCCACGTGCGCGGGGACGGAGGACGAGCCGGCGAACTGTGCGTCGGAGTGCATGCGGCCCATGGTGTCGGTCATGCCGTAGGAGGCGGGGCCGGCGGCCATGTTGTCCGGGTGCAGCGTGCGGCCGGTGCCGCCGCCGGAGGCCACGGAGAAGTACTTCTTGCCCTGCTCCACGCACTCCTTCTTGTAGGTGCCCGCGACCGGGTGCTGGAAGCGGGTCGGGTTGGTGGAGTTGCCGGTGATGGAGACGTCCACGCCCTCGAAGTGCATGATGGCTACGCCCTCGCGCACGTCGTCCGCGCCGTAG
>JBGUZD010000045.1:0-12009 GCA_045222695.1 Candidatus Limivicinus sp. | reverse complement strand
CGGCTTCTGGACGGGGGAAAATGAGAGAGCAAAAAACGCATGACAGCGGGAAGGAGATGAGAGGGACATGAGCGGTTGGAATATCGTATACGGGCTGATCAACTTCGCGATCCTGGCCGTCGCGCTCTATTTCATCGGCCGGAAGCTCGTGGTCAAGGGATACCGCGATCACCGCGAAAAGGTCGAGCGGACGCTCGCGCGCGCAGACGAGGCGGTCGTCGAGGCGAAAAACCTTCTCGACGCCATCCCGGATGCGAAGGCCGCGGGCGAGCGCGCCTGCGGCGAGATCCTGACGGCGGCCAAAGCCGCGGCGGAGGAAAACAGCCGTCTTGCGCGCGAGAAGCTCGCCGTGGAGGAAGAGCGTCTCGCCGCCGAAAACGACAAGACGCTGCGCCTTGCGCGCGCCGATCTGCGCCGAGAGCTCGGAGACAAGGCCGCGGCGGGCATCGGCGAAGCCGCCGCCGCGCTGCTGACGCAGGAGAGCTACGCCCCGCAGCGGGCGGCCCTGTGCGAGCGGCAGATCGACGCCTTCGCCGCCGATTACCGGCCCTACCCGGGCGAGCTGGAATGCTTTGCCGACGAGGGGAGGGCGCGGATCGCCGTGCGCTTTGCCGAAAAGACGGATGAAGCGGCGGCAAAGCGCATCGAGCGCGCGGTCGCGGCGGCCGTCGAGAAAAGCCTCGGCAGGGCGCTGCCGACGGAAATGACCGTGAGCGTCGATCCGGCGCTGATCGGCGGCGTGAAGATCGAGATCGGGGACACCGTCTTCGACGGCAGCCTCGAAGGACAGCTGCGCCGCGCGAAGGACGCGCTCGCGTCGCCCGGCGAAGGCGATCTGACAAAGGAACTCAGGGAACGGCTCGCGCGGATCGAGGGCGGCATGAAGGTCTATCAGACCGGCCGCGTCGCCTCGCTATCGGACGGCATCTGCAGCGTCACGGGCCTTTCCGACGTCATGGCCGGCGAGATGCTGGCCTTCCCCGGCGCGCTGCGCGGCATGGTCATGGACCTGCGCGAGGGCAGCGTCGGCGTGGCGCTGCTGGGCAACTACGACGAGCTGCGCGAGGGCGATCTCGTCCTGCGCACCCGCCGCGTGATGGAGGTGCCCGTGGGCGAGGCCCTGCTGGGCCGCGTCGTGGACACGCTCGGCCGTCCCGTGGACGGCAAGGGGGAGATCCGCGCGGACGAGAGCCGCCCGGTCGAGAGCCCCGCCCCCGGCGTGATCGAGCGCCGCCCCGTCTCCGTGCCGATGATGACCGGCATCAAGGCCATCGACGCGCTGATCCCCATCGGCCGCGGCCAGCGCGAGCTGATCATCGGCGACCGTCAGACGGGCAAGACCGCCATCGCGGTCGACACGATCATCAACCAGCGCGGCAAGGATATGATCTGCATCTACGTTGCCATCGGCCAGAAGGAGTCCACCGTGGCCTCCGTGGTCGACAGGCTTGAAAAGCACGGGGCGATGGACTATACGATCGTCGTGTGCGCCAACGCCTCCGAGCCCGCGCCCATGCTCTACATCGCGCCCTATGCCGGCGCGGCGATGGGCGAGTATTTCATGTACAGGGGCCGGGACGTGCTGATCATCTACGACGATCTGTCCAAGCAGGCGGTGGCCTACCGCGAGATCTCGCTGCTGCTGCACCGCCCGCCCGGACGCGAGGCTTATCCCGGCGACGTGTTCTATCTCCATTCGCGCCTGCTCGAGCGCGCGGCGCGCCTCAACGAAGAGGCGGGAGGCGGCAGCATGACCGCCCTGCCCATCATCGAGACGCAGGCCGGCGACATCGCCGCCTATATCCCGACGAACGTGATCTCGATCACCGACGGGCAGATCTTCCTCGAAACCGATCTGTTCAACGCCGGCGTGCGCCCGGCCGTCAACGTAGGACTGTCCGTCTCGCGCGTCGGCGGCGCGGCGCAGCTCGGCGCGATGAAGCAGGTCGCCGGCCGCCTGCGCATGGATCTGGCGCAGTACCGCGAGCTGGCCGCCTTCTCGCAGTTCGGCTCGGATCTGGACAAGGCCACGCGCGCGACGCTGCACCGCGGCGACCGCATGACCGAGCTTCTGAAGCAGGGCCAGTACGCGCCGATGAGCGCCTCCGACCAGGTCATCGCCCTCTACGCCGGCGGCGCGGGCTTCTTTGACGGCGTGGAGGTGCGCGACGTGGCGCGCTTCGAGGAAGGGCTGATCGGCTTCGTCCACGCGCATATCCCGGAATTTGACGACTGGGTGCTCGGCGGGAAGAAGCTGGACAGCGACCGGCTCGACCGGCTCAAGGCCGTCGTCGCCGAATACACGGAGCAGTTCCAATAAGATTTCTTTGCAGCCTTCCCCTTTGAGGGGAAGGAGGACCGCTTGCGGTGGATGAGGTGGGGAAAAGCGGCAGCCGAACGGAGACCACCTCATCAGTCAGCCTGGCGGCTGACAGCTTCCCCTCAAGGGGAAGCCATTGAAAGCGCGGGATGTCAAGAGCGCCGTTCCCGGCAAAGAGGACGCAGCCCCGGCAGCGCTGCGTGGGCAGACACCCTGACGGACAACCGATACAAGAAAAACGGGAGGAGGGAGAGCCTTGGCCAACGTACGCGCCATCCGGACGCACATCAAAAGCGTCGAGAGCACGCGCAAGATCACCAAGTCCATGAAGATGGTCTCCGCGGCGAAGCTCAAGCGCACGCAGCAGACCATGAACGCCCTCCGCCCCTATGCCGCTGCCGCGCAGGAGATGCTCGCGCGCGTCTGCGCCGAGCCTGCCGCGAAGGACAACGCGTTTCTGAAAAAGCGCGAGGTGAAGAGAGTGCTCTACGTCCTCTTCGTGGGAAACCGCGGGCTGTGCGGCGTGTACAACACGGCGCTGCTGAAATACCTCGGCGCGCTGGCCGAACGGGAGGAGCGGGACTTCTCCGTGCTCGTCTGCGGCCGCTGGGGACGCGACCTGCTCGCCGCCTCCGCCCTGCCGATCGCGGAGACGCTCGACACGCTCTCCGACACGCCGACGAGGGAGGAGGCCGAGGAGCTTGCCGAAAAGCTCAAGGCGCTCTACCTCTCCGGCGAGGCGGACGAGATCGTGCTGGTCTACGAACGCTATTTCTCCGCGCTCCGGCAGGAGCCGGAAACGCTGCGTCTGCTCCCGCTCGAGCCGGCCCCGGCAAAGGACGGGAAGCTGATCCTCGAGCCGGACGGGAAGACGCTCGCGGACGGGCTGGTGCGGCTGAACATCCTCTGCACGGTCTGGTCCGTGCTGCTCGAGGCCAGGACGGGCGAGCACTCGGCGCGCATGACGGCCATGACCGCCGCCACCGACAACACCGAGCAGCTGCTCGAGACGCTCAACCTGGAGCTCAACCACGCGCGCCAGAGCGCGATCACCAAGGAGATCACCGAGATCGTCGGCGGCGCGAACGCGCTCAAGGATTCAAAGGAGGGTAAGCGTGCATAAGGGGGAAGTCAGAAACGTGATCGGCCCCGTGGTCGATATCCGTTTCGCTCCGGACGAGCTGCCGGAGCTGTATAACGCCATCGAGATCCGCCTGAAGGACCGCACCGTCGTGCTCGAGACCGTACAGCAGACAGGCGGCGGCGTGGCACGCTGCATCGCGCTCTCCGCCACGGACGGCATCTCCCGCGGGATGGAGGCCTGGAACACCGGCGCGTCGATCACGATGCCCGTGGGCGAGGCCACGCTCGGGCGCATGTTCAACGTCGTCGGCGAGCCGATCGACGGCAAGGGACCCGTCGAGGCGGAGCTCCGCCTGCCCATCCACCGCGAGGCGCCGCCCTTCACCGACGTGCGGCCCTCCACCGAGCTGCTGGAGACCGGCATCAAGGTCGTCGACCTGCTGGCCCCCTACGCCAAGGGCGGCAAGATCGGCCTCTTCGGCGGCGCGGGCGTCGGCAAGACCGTGCTGATCATGGAGCTCATCCGCAACATCGCCTACGAGCACGGCGGCTATTCCGTGTTCGCCGGCGTGGGCGAGCGCAGCCGCGAGGGCAACGATCTGTGGAACGAGATGAACGCCTCCGGCGTCATCAACAAGACCGCGCTGGTCTTCGGCCAGATGAACGAGCCGCCCGGAGCGCGCCTGCGCGTGC
Source organism: Candidatus Limivicinus sp. (assembly GCA_045222695.1). Taxonomy (GTDB): domain Bacteria; phylum Bacillota; class Clostridia; order Oscillospirales; family Oscillospiraceae; genus Limivicinus. The sequence continues at coordinate 7,913 of JBGUZD010000045.1, read as the reverse complement.
CGCTCTCGGGCCTGACGATCGCGGAGGACTTCCGCGACCGCAGCGGGCAGGACGTGCTGCTGTTCATCGACAACATCTTCCGCTTCACGCAGGCCGGCTCAGAGGTCTCGGCCCTGCTGGGGCGCATGCCCTCGGCCGTCGGCTACCAGCCGACGCTGGCCACGGAGATGGGCACGCTGCAGGAGCGCATCACCTCGACGAAAAACGGCTCGGTCACCTCGGTACAGGCGATCTACGTCCCCGCCGACGACCTGACCGACCCCGCGCCCGCCACGGCCTTCGCGCATCTGGACGCCACGACCGTGCTTTCGCGCTCGATCGCGGAGCTGGGCATCTACCCCGCGGTCGACCCGTTGGACTCGACCTCGCGCATCCTCGACCCGGCCGTGATCGGCAAAGAGCACTACGACACGGCGCGCGCCGTGCAGAGCGTGCTCGAGAAGTACCGCCAGCTGCAGGACATCATCGCGGTGCTCGGCATGGACGAGCTCGGCGCGGAGGACCGCGCGACCGTCAACCGCGCCCGCCGCATCCAGCGCTTTCTCTCCCAGCCTTTCCACGTGGCGGAGAACTTCACCGGCATGGAGGGACGATACGTCCGTATCGAGGACACGATCAAGGGCTTCCAGGCCATCCTCGGCGGCGACGTGGACGATCTGCCCGAGCAGGCCTTCCTGCTCTGCGGCACGATCGACGAGGTCGTCGCCAAGCGCGGGGAGTTCTGAAAAATGGAAGAGCGTATTCATCTGAAAGTCATCACGCCCGTCGGCCCTGCGCTTCAGAAGGACGTGAGCTACGTCAATCTCCCGACGCCGGAGGGCTCGGTCGGCATCCTCGCCAACCACGCGCCGATGCTCTGCGCCGTGGGGAAGGGAAGGATCCGATTCCGCTTCGAGGGCGGAGAGAGCTTCGTTTCCGTCTCGGGCGGCGTCGCGAGCGTCGGGGACAACGAGGTCACGGTGCTCGCCGAAGAGGCGCGGATCGAAGAATAACAGAACAACCTGCCGCCGCGCCCGGATCGCTCCGGGCGCGGCGGCTTTTTTCGCGCTTCTTCGCGCTCCCGCGCTCTTGACCGTGAGGACGTTTGATGGTAAAATACTATGACTTACTATGTAAATTGGACGAGTATGCCTATGTTTATTTCGGACAAGTGGAAGGATTTCGAGCTGATCGACTGCTCGAAGGGCGAGAAGCTGGAGCGCTGGGGGGAGTATATCCTCGTGCGTCCCGATCCCCAGGCCATCTGGGAGACGCCGCGCCGCGACGAGCGCTGGAAGCTGCGCGACGGCCGCTATCAGCGCAGCGAAAGCGGCGGCGGGAGCTGGGACAAGTCCGCCCTGCCGGAGAGCTGGCAGATCCGCTACGGCGAGCTGCGCTTCAACGTCCGGCCGATGAACTTCAAGCACACGGGCATCTTCCCCGAGCAGGCCTGCAACTGGGACTGGGCGATGGAGAAGATCCGCCGCGCGCAAAGGCCGATCAGCGTGCTCAACCTCTTCGGCTATACCGGAGCGGCGACGCTGGCCTGCGCCAGGGCGGGCGCGAGCGTCTGCCACGTCGACGCGGCGAAGGGCATGGTTGCCTGGGGAAAAGAGAACGCCGCGCTCTCCGGCCTCGGAGACGCGCCGATCCGCTGGATCGTGGACGACTGCGCCAAGTTCGTCGAGCGGGAGATCCGCCGAGGGCGGCGCTACGACGCGATCATCATGGACCCGCCCTCCTACGGGCGCGGCCCGGGCGGCGAGGTCTGGAAGCTCGAAAAGGACCTGTGGGGCTTTGTGTCCCTCTGCGCCGGGGTGCTGTCGGACGAGCCGCTGTTCGTCCTCATCAATTCCTACACCACCGGCCTGTCCCCCTCGGTGCTGAGCTACGTCACCGAGAGCATCTTTACGAAGAAATACGGCGGCCGCTCCGACAGCCGCGAGCTCGGCCTGCCGGTCACGGCCAGCGGGCTCGTCCTGCCCTGCGGCGCGACGGATCGCTGGGAGAGATAAAGAAACGGCTTTCGTAAGCTTCCCCTCTTGGGGGAAGTGGCGCGAAGCGCCGATAGGGGTTTTCAAAGACCACACACCCCGTCAGTCAGCCATGCGGCTGACAGCTCCCCCAAAGGGGGAGCCTGTAAGGAAAGACCCCTTCAGTCAGCCATGCGGCTGACAGCTCCCCCAAAGGGGGAGCCTGTAAGGAAAAGGATTGGAAATGAGCATCATCAGCTTCAAACAAGTGCATTATACCTATCCCGGGGACGAGCTGGAAAGCCTCTGCGGGGTGGATCTGGAGATCGAGCAGGGCGAGTTCGTCGCCGTGCTCGGCCACAACGGCAGCGGCAAGTCGACGCTCGCCAAGCACATGAACGCCATCCTCGTCCCCGACGAGGGCAAGGTCGTCATAGACGGCATCGACAGCTCCGAAGAGGACGACGTATATGAGATCCGCCGCCGCGTCGGCATGGTGTTCCAGAACCCCGACAACCAGATCGTCGCCAACGTCGTCGAGGACGACGTGGCCTTCGCGCCGGAAAACCTCGGCGTTCCGAGCGCGGAGATCCGCGAGCGTGTGGACGCGGCCTTAAAGCAGGTCGGCATGTACGAGTACCGCACGCACGCGCCGCATCTGCTCTCGGGCGGACAGAAGCAGCGCGTGGCCATCGCCGGCGTGATCGCCATGCAGCCGAAGATCATCGTGCTCGACGAGCCCACGGCCATGCTTGACCCGCAGGGACGCGAGGAGGTGCTCTCGACGGTGACGAAGCTCTGCCGCGAGAAGGGGATGACGGTCGTGCTCATCACGCACCACATGGACGAGTGCGTCGGGGCGGACAAGCTGGTCATCATGTCCAACGGCTATATCAAGGCCGTCGGCACGCCCGCGGAGATCTTCTCGGACGTGGAGATGATGGCGCGCGAGGGTCTCGCCGTGCCGGAGACGACCAAGCTGCTGTACGAGCTCAACGGCCTCGGCTTTTCGCTGCCGCTGGGCGAGCTGGATGAAGAAAGCTGCGCGGCCGCGATCGCGGCGGCGATCAAGAAAGAATAGCGGAGAAAGAGCATGTCAGAGATCCGTGTGGAGAAGCTGCGCCACGTGTACAGCGCGGGGACTCCCTTTGAAAAAGTCGCCATAGAGGACGTCAGCCTCACGATCCCGCAAGGGCAATTCGTGGGGATCATCGGGCATACCGGCTCGGGCAAATCCACCTTTATCCAGCATCTCAACGCCCTGCTGCAGCCCACGTCCGGCAAGGTCTTCGTCGGCGGCAGGGATATCAACGAAAACAAATTCAGCCGCCGCGACGTCAAGTGGCAGGTCGGCATCGTGTTCCAGTATCCGGAGTATCAGCTCTTCGAGGAGACGGTCTACCGCGACATCGCCTTCGGACCGAAGAACATGAAGCTCTCCGAGGAGGAGATCGACGCGCGCGTGCGCGAGGCGGCGAAGTTCGCCCAGGTGGACGAGGAGCTCTTCGAGCGCTCGCCGCTGGAGCTCTCCGGCGGCCAGAAGCGCCGCATCGCCATCGCCGGCGTGATCGCGCTGCGCCCCGGCGTGCTGATCCTCGACGAGCCCACCGCGGGTCTCGATCCCGCGGGCTGCCGCCAGATCCTGGACAATATCGGCGAGTACCACCGCCGGAGCGGCTCGACGGTCATCATCGTCAGCCACAGCATGGACGACACCGCCCGCATCGCCGAGCGGATCATCGCCTTCGATCACGGCCGCGTCGCCATGGACGGCACGCCGGAGGAGATCTTCTCCGAGCCGGAGCGCCTGGAGGCCATGGGTCTCGACGTGCCACACGCGACCTCGCTGGCCATGGCGCTCAAGAGCGCGGGCGTGCCGCTCGAAGGCTCGATCTACACCCACGGACAGCTGCTTTCCGCCGTGCTCCGGGCAAAGGAGGCGACGGGATGTTAAAAGACATTACGCTCGGCCAGTACTTTCCGGGCGACACCATCGTCCACCGCCTCGACCCGCGCAGCAAGCTCATCCTCGTCGTGCTGTATATCGCGGCGCTGTTCCAGGCGTCGGGCTGGATCTCCTATCTCACCGTCACGGCCGCGACGGCCCTGTGCATGATCCTCTCGCATATCCGGCCGAAGAACATCTTCAAGGGCCTTAAGCCCATGCTGTTCATCATCATTCTCACGGCGCTGCTGAACCTGTTTTATACCGGCGGACGGGAGATCGTCCCCGGCTGGCACGTCACCTGGGAGGGCCTTGAAAAGTCCGTGCAGATGATCCTGCGCATCGTGCTGCTGATCACCGGCACCTTCCTGCTGACCTATACCACCAGCCCCATCGCGCTCACCGACGGGCTGGAGATGCTGCTCTCCCCGCTCAAGAAGATCAAGGTGCCCGTGCACGAGATGACGATCATGATGTCGATGGCGCTGCGCTTCATCCCCACGCTGATCGAGGAGACCGACAAGATCATGTCCGCGCAGAAGGCGCGCGGCGCCGACTTTGAGACGGGACGGCTCACCGAGCGGGCGAAGGCCCTGCTGCCGATCCTGGTGCCGCTGTTCGTCTCGGCCTTCCGCCGCGCCGACGAGCTTGCCGTCGCGATGGAAAGCCGCTGCTACCACGGCGGCGAGGGCCGCACCCGCATGAAGGTGCTGCATTTCGCCGCGCGCGACTGGGTCGCGCTCGCGCTGGGCGTGCTGTTCCTGGCCGCACTGATCGTGATGAAGAGGATCGGAATATGAGGAACATCGCACTTCGGCTGACCTACGACGGCAGCCGCTACCACGGCTGGCAGACGCAGAAGGAGGAGATCACCGTCCAGCAGACGCTGGAGGAGGCGATCGAAAAATGCTGCGGGGAGCGGCGGCATGTGACCGGCTGCGGCCGCACGGACGCGGGCGTGCACGCGCTGCGCTACTGCGCCAATTTCAAAAGCGACTGCCGCATCCCGCTCGCGAAACTGCCCCTCGCGCTCAACAGCTGTCTGCCCAGCGATATCGCCGTTCTCGCGGCCTGCGAGGTCGAAGAGGACTTCAACGCGATCGGCTCCTGTATAAAAAAAGAATATATCTACAAAATACACAACAGCAATCTGCGCGATCCCTTCCTCGAAAAGCGGGCCTGCTTTTTCCCGCAGCGCCTGGACGTGGGAAAGATGAACGCCGCGGCGCGCGCCTTCGAGGGCACGCACGATTTCGCGGCCGTGCGCAGCGTCGGCACGGAGACGAAAACCACCGTGCGCACCGTCTACTGGTGCTCGGCCGAGCGGGAGGGAGAGCTCATCACCGTGCGCGTCTGCGCCGACGGCTTTCTGTACAACATGGCCCGCGCCATGGTCGGCACGATGGTCTACGCCTCCTACGGCAAGCTCGAGCCCGGGGAGATCCCCGCGCTGCTCGAAAAAGGAGACCGCCGTCTCACCGGCCCGACCATGCCGGCGCAGGGCCTTTACCTCAACCGCCTGTGGTATGACGGCGCGGCGGGGAAAATGATGGAAGATTAAAACTAAGGATTATTCATATATTTGTTCACAATTGATATGATATAATCCAGTCACGACGATAAAAAGGATGGACTACATATGAAGCTGATCATCGACATCGTCCTTATCACGATCATCGCCCTGTGTACCTGGGGCGGCTACAAAAAAGGCCTGATCGGCAGCATCGCGGCGCTGCTGGTCATCGTCGTCTCGCTCTTCTGCGCCAAAACGCTCTCGGCCGCCTACTCCGGCGAGGTCATCCCCGCGCTGCGGCCCTTTGCCAGCGGGTATCTGAGCGCGACGGAGACGCGCGAGAAGGTGCTCGACCGTCTCGGCTACGGCGAGAGCGACAAATCGCTCGACGACATCCTCGCGGAGGATCCCTCGCTGCGCTACGACTACGCCTACGAGTGCATGAGCGAGGTCGGCCTCTACGCCGACCGCGCCGACGAGATGGCCTCCCGCTCGGTGGAGCTCTCCGAGAGCAAGGGCGAGAGCATGACCGACGCCGTGGTGGACGTCCTGTGCGACGTCGTGACCTATGAGGGCGGGCTGGTGCTGGCCTTTCTGATCATCCTGATCTTCATCACCGCGCTGGCGAACCTCTTCAACCTGTCCTTCCGGTTGCCGAACCTGGAGAACCTCGACGAGATCGGCGGGGCGGTGCTGGGCTTCGCCAAGGGCATCGTCTACTGCGTGCTGCTGTGCTGGCTGCTGAGCTTCTTCGGCCTCATCATCGGCAAGAAGACGCTCGACGGGACGACGCTGGCCCGCTTCTTCCTGACCTTCCGATTCATCACGAACGGTCTGATGTAAACAGACGATCCAAAGCATTTTCCATTCCCAAGGAGGGATACTATGACGCCTACCATGTGCTCCCGCTGCGGCAAGAACGTGGCGGTGGTATTCATCACCAAAATAGAAAACGGACAGACGAAAAACGAGGGGCTCTGCCTCAAATGCGCGCGCGAGCTGCACATCAAGCCCGTGGACGACGTGATCGAAAAGATGGGCATCTCTGACGAGGACCTCGACAGTCTCTCGGGCGATATGATGAACGCGCTCTCCGGCGTGGAGGAGCTGCTGCCCACGGACGACGAGGGCGCGGAGGACGACGACGGCAAGACCGCGACCTTCCCCTTCCTCAACCGCCTCTTCGGCGGCCCGAAGCAGGACGGCCCGCAGTCCGGAGCGCCCAAGGCCGAGGGCAAGGACGCGCCGCGTCCCGGCAAGCACAAGTTCCTGGACAGCTACTGCATCGATCTGACGCAGCGGGCGAAGGAAGGCAAGCTCGACACGATGATCGGCCGCGCCGAGGAGCTTGAGCGCGTGATCCAGATCCTCAACCGCCGCCAGAAGAACAATCCCTGCCTCATCGGCGAGCCCGGCGTCGGCAAGACTGCCATCGCCGAGGGCCTGGCCCAGCGCATCGCCGACGGCTCGGTGCCCTATAAGCTGCGCGAGAAGCAGGTCTTTCTGCTCGACCTCACGGCGCTCGTCGCCGGCACGCAGTTCCGCGGCCAGTTCGAGAGCCGCATGAAGGGCCTGATCGAGGAGATCCGCCGCCAGGGCAACGTCATCCTCGTGATCGACGAGGTGCACAACATCGTCGGCGCGGGCGACGCCGAGGGCAGCATGAACGCCGCCAATATCCTCAAGCCCGCGCTCAGCCGCGGCGAGATCCAGGTCATCGGCGCGACGACCTTCGCCGAGTACCGCAAGCACATCGAAAAGGACAGCGCGCTCGAGCGCCGCTTCCAGCCCGTGACGATCAACGAGCCCTCGATCGAGGACAGCATCCGGATCATCCGCGGCATCGCCCACTATTACGAGGACTACCACGGCGTGACGATCTCCGACGAGATGTGCCGTCAGGCCGTGCTGATGAGCGAGCGCTACATCACCGACCGCTTCCTGCCCGACAAGGCCATCGACCTCATCGACGAGGCCTGCTCGGACGTCAATCTCAAGGACGCGGACATCAACCGCCGCATGGCGGCCGAGCGCGATCTGGAGAACATCCGCTTCGAGCGCGACGCGCTGATGTCGGACGGCGCGCAGGCGGCGCAGACGCTCTCGGAGGAGCAGCTGGACAAACGCTATGCGCGCATCGCGGAGCTGCGCAGCCGCGAGATGCAGCTCGAGGCGGAGATCGCCTCGCTCAGAGACAAACGCCCCGAACTGACGCTCGACAATCTCGCGCGCATCATCGAGCTGTGGACCAAGATCCCGGCCTCCTCGATCCGCGAGGACGAGTTCGAGCGTCTCTCAAAGCTCGACGAGCGTCTCAAGGAGCATATCATCGGCCAGGACGAGGCCGTGGACACCGTCTGCGCCGCGATCCGCCGCAGCCGCGTGGGCCTGCAGGTCAAGCGCAAGCCTGTGAGCTTCATCTTCGTCGGCGGCACCGGCGTGGGCAAGACGGAGCTGGTCAAGCGTCTGGCGGAGGACATGTTCGACTCCCCGGAGAGTCTGA
>JBGUZD010000044.1:0-3276 GCA_045222695.1 Candidatus Limivicinus sp. | reverse complement strand
CTCGCCTTCGGCGCGCAGGATGGCCTCACGGCGTTCACGCTCGGCCTTCATCTGCTTCTCCATCGCGTTCTGGATCTCCTTGGGCGGGAGGATGTTCTTGAGCTCGACGCGGTTGACCTTGATGCCCCAGGGGTCGGTCGCCTCGTCGAGGATGGAGCGCATCTTCGAGTTGATGATATCGCGGCTGGTCAGGCACTGGTCCAGCTCGAGATCGCCGATGATGTTACGCAGCGTAGTGGCCGAGAGGTTCTCGATGGCGACCATGGGCTGCTCGATGCCGTAGGTGAAGAGCTTCGGGTCGGTGATCTGGAAATAGACGACCGTGTCGATCTGCATGGTGACGTTATCCTTGGTGATAACGGGCTGGGGCGGGAAGTCGGCGACCTGCTCCTTGAGGGAGACGATCTTGGCCACGCGGTCGATGAAGGGCATCTTCACGTGGAGACCGACGTTCCAGGTCTCTTTATACGCGCCCAGACGCTCGATGACGAAGGCCCTCGCCTGCTGGACGACGCGGATGTTGACGACGACGAGAATGATCGCGATGACGGCGATGATGATGATGGCAATCATGTTAATTCCTCCTGTTTATGCTTTTGTTTTGACGATCAGTTTGACGCCCTCGATGCGCTCGACGACGGCGACGGAGCCCTTTTCGATGATCCTCTCCGGATCGTCGGTGCGCGCCGTCCACACCTTGCCGGCGACGGAGACCGCGCCGGTGCCGTGGAGCTTGTCGATGGCCTCGGTGACGATGCATTCCTGCCCGATGAGCATGTCTGCGTTCGTCGCCTGCGTGCGGGAATTGACGTATTTCTTTGCCAGCGGTCTCGTGACGATGAGCGCCAGGACAGAGACCACGACGAACCAGACGGCCTGCAGCCAGACCTGCGCGCCGAGCAGCGCGGAGATCAGCGCAGCCAGCGCGCCGAGTGCGAACCAGATCGACACCAGCCCGGGCGCGATGCCCTCGACGACGAGGAAGCCGATCATCAGTACGACCCAGACGGCCGTCATGCCGTGAAATCCTTCAAACATAGTATTCCTCCTTCCGTCTGTTGGCTTTTTTTATTATATCCTGTCCTCCGCTTTTCCGCAAGAGGCTTGTGCGCGGAATTGCACGTTTCTATTTTGCGCTCCGAAACGAAAAAAACGCCTCCGCCCCGCACTTTTGCTCTTTACTTTTACAAATTAAAGTGATAAGATGTCAGAGTGAAGCAGAAAAACGTTCCGACGGAGGGCAGCTATGAACAAACTTCCGAAAAAACCGCGCAGCGAGGATATGTACAAGGCGATCCTCACGCTCCGCGACGTCGACGAGTGCATGAAGTTCTTCGACGATCTCTGCACCGTGTCCGAGCTTCTGGCCATGGAGCAGCGCTACCATGTGGCCGTGTGCCTGGACAAGGGCATGATCTACAACGACATCCTGGCCGAGACCGGCGCGTCGAGCGCCACGATCAGCCGCGTCAACCGCTCCCTGCAGTACGGGAAGGGCGGTTATGAGATCGCCTTTTCGCGGCTGGGCGAGACGGAGGAAGAAAAGGCATGAACTGCTACGGACCGCTTGCGGCGTGGTACGACGCGCTGACGGGCGACGTCCCCTACGGCAGCTTCGCGGACTACTATGAGGCGGGATTCGCGCGCGACGGCGGCGAGTTCCGCCTTCTGCTCGACCTGTGCTGCGGCACGGGGACGCTGACGGCGGAGCTCTGCCGCCGCGGCTATGAGATGATCGCCGCGGACCGTTCGGAGGACATGCTGATGGAGGCGCGGGAAAAGTGCGCCTCGCTCTCTCCCGCGCCGCTTTTCGTCTGTCAGAGCGCGCAGGAGCTCGACCTCTACGGCACGGTGGACGCGGCCGTCTGCTCGCTCGACGGGATCAACTATCTCCCGCCCGAGGATCTCGGCGAGGTCTTTCGTCGTCTCAACCTTTTCATTCGGCCCGGCGGGCTGCTGATCTTCGACGTCAAGTCGCCCGAAAGCCTGCGCGAGCTTGACGGAAGCGTCTTTGTGGACGAGGACGAGGACCTGCTCTGCCTCTGGCGCGCGGACTATGACCGGGACGAGGACTGCCTCGTCTACGGCATGGACCTTTTTGAACGCGAGGGCGAGCTCTGGCGGCGCAGCGGCGAGGAGCATGTGGAATACGCCCACGAGCGGGCCTTTCTGCGCCGCGTGCTGGAAGATCGCGGCTTCGAGGCCGTTTCCTTCGACGCGCACGGTCCGCAGGGCGAGCTCGGACGCGTATTCGTCACCGCGAAAAGAAAAGCATAAGGAGTTCTGCAATGGATAAGATCATACGCGCCACCGCGGCGGAGGGCTTTGTCAAGATGGCCATCGTCGACGCGCGCGATACCGTCGAGCGCGCGCGCGTCATCCACGCCTGCAGCCCCACGGCCGCGGCCGCGCTGGGCCGGACGCTGTGCGCAGCTTCCCTTCTGGGCGATGCGATGAAGGAAGAAAAGGGTTCTCTTACGATCCGCATCAACGGCGGCGGACCGATCGGCAGCGTCGTGGCCGTGTCCGACACCGAGGGCAACGTGCGCGGCTATGTGGAGAATCCGCAGCTGCAGCTGCCGCTGCAGGCGAACGGCAAGCTGGACGTCGGCGGCGCCGTGGGACGCGACGGCATGCTGACCGTCAGCCGCGACCTCGGCCTGAAGGAGCCCTACATCGGCTCGACCGCGCTCGTCTCCGGCGAGATCGCCGAGGACCTCACCGCCTACCTCACCGAGAGCGAGCAGGTGCCCTCGGCCTGCGCGCTGGGCGTGCTGGTGGACACCGACCGCAGCGTCAGGGCCGCCGGCGGCTTCATCGTGCAGCTCATGCCCGGCGCGGACGAGGCGATGATCGCAAAGCTGGAAGACAACATTTTTATGATGGATCAGCTCACGACGATCCTGGATGAGGACGGCGCGGAGGAGGTCTTCGCGCAGGTCCTCAAGGGTCTTGAATACCACATCGTTTCCGAAAGCGGGATCGAATACCGCTGCTACTGCTCGCGCGAGCGCGTCGAGGAAGCCATCCGCAGCATCGGGCCCGAGGAGCTGGAGAGCATCATCGCCGAGGGAAAGGACATATCCGTCAGTTGCCAGTTCTGCGACAAGGTCTACCGCTTCACGTCCGAGGAACTGAAAGCTCTGAGGCAGGAATAAAAAAACGCCGCAAGCGATACGAAGCTTGCGGCGACAATTCGAGCGAAGGGGAACTCGGCGCCGAAGGCGCGCCTCCAAAAAGACAGCATCCTTTCGGATGCTCTGTTTTTGGAGGCGC
>JBGUZD010000043.1:0-38635 GCA_045222695.1 Candidatus Limivicinus sp. | reverse complement strand
CCCTCCGTATTTGATGGCCCGATTATAGCATACCGCGCGTCTTTTATCAATCTCGCGCTTGCCGAACGGCCCGGGGAATGATATAGTCTGTTCATAAGGGGTGATCATCAATGAATAAAGATATCGACAGCATGAGCGAAAAGGAGCTGCTGGCCGAGCTGGTGCGGCAGGGAAGACGCAGCGAGCGCGCGGACATGATCAAAGTCGGCGTCCTCTGCGTGCTGCTGCTCGCGGTCGTCGTTCTGGCGCTGGTCTATATCCCGAAGATCGTCGCGCCGATTCAACAGCTCAGCGACAGCATGGAGCAGATCGAGACGAGCTTCGACGAGGCCAAACGCGTCCTGTCGAGCTTCGATAAGGAAACCATCGACAGCTTCAAGCAGACCATGGAGAGCCTGAACGAGACCTCGCAGCAGGCAAGAGTCTTCATGGACAAGCTCAAGGACAGCGGGCTGGACAAGCTCCAGTCCACGATCGAAGGCCTGAGCAGCTCGCTCAACACCTTCCTCAAGCTCTTCGGCAGATAAACCCACATACGGTAAAAGCGCGCCTTCCGCGTTGGGCAGGCGCGCGTTTTGTCATCCTTTGGGATCGACGAGCTCCAGCAGGGTCTGGCGAAAGCCGTAGCGTGCCGCCAGCTCGCGGCAGAGCGGGATGTTTTTTCTGCGCGGCGCGCGTTTTTTCTCCGCGCGTATCATCAGGTTTTTCGGCGAATGCGCCAGATCGACGAACTCGATCAGGTCCACCTCGTAGCCCATGTCCTCCAGGATCCCGGCGCGGATCGTGTCGGTCAGCAGCGCGGAAACGCGCTCGCGCACCACGCCGTGACGCAGCAGGATGTCGAGATCGCCGCCGCGTCCGATCGTCTGATCGATCTCGTGCTGGCAGCAGGGGACCGAGAAGATGCGCCCGGCCCCGTGCCGCAGGGCGTAGTCCAGGGCGTAATCCGTCGCCGTGTCGCAGGCGTGCAGCGTGACGAGCAGATCGATCTCCCTGTCCGGCAGCGTATCCTTCGACACGTCCGCGACCTCGAAGCGCAGGCCGTCGTAGCCGTATTTTTTCGCGATCTCGCCGCAGCGCTCGACGACGTCGGCCTTGAGATCGTAGCCGATCATCTCCACGTCGAAGCCGCGCTTGACGGCGAAGTAATAGTACAGGATGAAGGTCAGATACGACTTTCCGCAGCCGAAATCCATCACCCGCAGCTTTCCCGGCTCGACGTCGGCGAAGGCGTCGTCGATCAGCTCGACGAAACGGTTGATCTGCCGGTACTTGTCAAAGCGGGCCTTGACGATGCGCCGCTCCGGAGTGAACACGCCCAGATCGACGAGAGCGGGGATGTCCTCGCCCTCGGCGAGCAGATATTTCTTCTCCCGGTCGTGCGCGGCCGGAGCGCCGCCGGGGCGCGGAACGACGCCCGCGGCGCTTTTGCGATAGCTCCCGTCGCGCCGCAGGACATACTGCGCGGCTTCCTCGCCGGACATGATCAGCACCTGACGGTAAAATCCGGCAAGTTCTTCATCCGTGATGGAGAGCAGCTCCTGCTCCGTGAGATTGCGATGGAAGGCCTTGTTGTCTCGAAAGCTCTCCAGCTGGAAAAGGCTGCGCCCCTTGATCGTAACGGGCCGCAGCGCCGCCTTCTGGTACGGCGCGCCCTCGGTGGGCTGGGAAAAGACCGCCTTGTGCAGCCGCGGCAGCGCGGCGGCGAGCTCCATTTTCAGATCAGCCATCAGATCAGCCTCTTGAGGTTCAGCAGAGCGGCCTTGAGCTCGTTCTTGCTGTATGAATTGTTCTCATCCGCAAGCACCGCGGCGACGGCGTCCTTGCCGGAGACGCCCTGCGCGATCATCGCGTCGACGAGCATCGCCTCGGCCGAGACGGTGTGCTCGGTCTTCGTAAAAAGATAGTCTTCCCGGATCTCGACGACGACGGCGTATTCGCCCTTGTCGTAGTTGCCCTTGGCCAGCAGCTTGTCCTTCACCTCGGAAGGACTGCCGCGAAAGCTCATCTCGTGCAGCTTCGTGAGGTCGTTGCACAGGCACATCTCCACACCGGCCTCGCTGTCGATGAAAAAGTCCACCAGCTCCATGATGCGCTTGGGGCTCTCGTAAAAGACGAAGGTGCGCGTATCGCCGCGACGCAGCTTTTCGAGGAGTTTTCTTCTCTCGGCGTTCTCCCGCGGGAAGAAGCCGTAGAAGAGAAAGCTTGACAGATCGAAGCCCGACACAGACAGCGCCGTGACCGCCGCGCAGCAGCCGGGAACGCCGACGACGTCGATCCCCGCCTCGACCGCGGCGCGGATGAGCTCGTTCCCTGGGTCGGAGATGCAGGGCGTCCCGGCGTCGGTGATGACGGCGACGCTCTTGCCGGCGAGCATTTCATCCACGAAATACCGCGCCTTGCCGTATTCGTTGAACTTGTGGTTGGAGACCAGCCTGTTGCGGATCTCCAGCTTGTTTAACAGCACCATCGAGCGGCGGGTGTCCTCCGCGGCGATGATGTCGACCGTGGAGAGGATCTCGCGCCCGCGCGGCGACATGTCGCGCGAATTGCCGATGGGCGTGGCGACGATGTAGAGCTTTCCCTTCTCGTTCTGTTCCATGTCAAAACTCGTCCTTGTATTTTTTCGCGCGCTTCGGCGCGGTCAGATCAAAGCTGTCGCGGACCATTTTTTCGATCACGTCTTCGTCCACGCTGCCGTCGAGGATGATGCTCGACCAGTGCAGCTTGTTCATGTGATAGGCAGGCACGACCGAGGCGAATTCCCGCCGCCAGAAGTCGCCCCAGCCGGGCTCGTTCTTCACGCTCATCCAGATCTGCCCTTCGCGCTCGAAGATCAGCGCGAAGATCTTTTTGTTCGAGCCGTGACGCATGCAGCTCCAGTTGCCGTCGTCGAAGGGATAGTCCTCAAAGACGCCGGGGAAGGAGAGGCACAGGTCGATCGCCTCCCGACGTGTCCTCACACGGATCACCTCGCAGTTGTCTGTTTCATCAAGTATATCACGCCTTTTCCCGCTTGTCACCCGAAAAGAAAGCGCGGGCGCATTTTTGCGAAAAGGCTTGCAATCTTTTTTGCATTAAATTATTATAAGGGCAAATCGGTAAAGGGAGGCCTGCATATGGACTTCAACGTCAACAGCCCCGTCCTCTTCGTCGTGGCCGGGATCGCTGTGGCGATCGTGCTGGCGCAGTCGGTCTATTTTCTTCTCAAGGCCTGGCGGCGCGGCAGGGCGATCGGCATGGACCCGCAAAAGCTCCGGCGCACGGCCCGCACGGCGGCGGTCTTCACGATCGCGCCGGCGGCGGCCATCGTCATCAGCGTCATCACGCTCTCGAGAGATCTCGGCGTGCCGCTGCCCTGGCTGCGGTTGAGCGTGGTGGGCAACCTCTCCTACGAGACCATCGCCGCGACCAACGCCGAGAGCGCCATGGGCCTGACCTTCGGCCGCGTCAGCGCGCTGACGGCGCAGCAGTATGTGACGATCGCCTCCGTGATGACGATCAGCATCATGACGGGCATCTGGCTCGTCCCGCTGATCGGCGAGAAGCTGATCAACGGCATGATCAATCTGGAAAACCGCGACAAAAAATGGGGCGAGATCTTCACCGCCTCGATGTTCATCGGAATGATCTCGGCCTTTATCGGCTATGTGTTCTGCGATTTCTCCGGCGTTTTCCGCGGCGTCACCGCGGGACTCGTCCCGGTGCTCGTGATGGTCGTCTCGGCGCTGGTGATGACGGCGCTGGGGCTCGCTTCCAAAAAGAAAGGGCTGCGCGTGCTTGCCGATTACGCCCTCCCGCTGAGCCTGATCGCCGGGATGGCCGCGGCCATTCCGCTGACGGCCGCGCTCGGCTGAAAGGAGGGAAGAAAGATGGATTCAAGACAGAGCTATCTCAGGTCCGTCCACCGCGACGGCCGCATCTGGAACCTCTCCGTCGCCGCGATCCTGATCCTCGTCCCGATCGTGATCGGACTGATCTATCACACCCTGCCGGACTGGAACGGTTTGCTGATGGGCCTTATCGCCACGGCCCCGATGTACTGGGCCGTCGGCGCGATCGAGACCGTGACCTACGTGCCGATGCTCGGCGCGGGCGGATCGTATCTGTCCTTCGTCACGGGCAATATCTCCAATCTCAAGCTGCCCGTCGCGCTCAACGCGCTCGAGCAGGCGGAGGTCAGCATCAACTCCGAGGAGGGGGAGATCGTATCGACGGTCGCGATCGCGGTGTCGAGCATCGTCACCACCCTGATCATCATCCTCGGCGTGCTGCTCATCACGCCGCTGACGCCGCTGCTGGACTCGCCCGCGCTCGCTCCCGCCTTCGCGCAGATCCTGCCGGCGCTTTTCGGCGCGCTCGGCGTGGTGTTCATCTCGAAGAATTGGAAGATCGCCGTCGCGCCCGTGCTGCTGATGCTCGTCCTCTTCATCGCCGTCCCCGCGCTCAACGCCTCGACGGTGGGCATCATGGTGCCTGTGGGCGTGCTCTTCACGCTCGGCGTGTCGCGTATCCTGTATAAGAAGGGGGTGCTGGGATGATCGGCTGGATCGTTTTGGCCGTCCTCGCCGTTCTGATCGCGGTGATCCTGGTCCGTACGGCGCTCTTCCGCCCGAAAGAGCAGAAAGAGGCCGCATACGAGGAGATAAGCTTCGACCGCGAAGCGGCGCTGGGCGCGCTCGCCGCGCTGGTGCGCTGCCGCACGGTGTCGAGCGAGGACCCCGCGCAGGAGGACGACGCGGAGTTTGAAAAGCTCATCGCGCTGCTGCCCGCGCTTTATCCGAGAGTGTTCGCAGCCTGCACGCTGCAGCGTCTGCCGGACCGCGGCCTGCTCTTCACCTGGAAGGGACGCGAGCCGGGCAAACCCGCCGTGCTGATGGCGCACTACGACGTGGTCCCCGTCGAGGAGGAAAACTGGGAGGTCCCGCCCTTCGAGGCGCTCATCCGCGACGGCGCGATGTGGGGCCGCGGCACGCTGGACACGAAGTCCACCTTCAACGGCATCCTCTCCGCGGCGGAAAACCTGATCGCGCAGGGCTTCACGCCGCTTCACGATATCTATTTCGCCTTTTCCGGCGGCGAGGAGGTCAACGGCCTCGGCGCGGTGCATATCGTGGAGTATTTCACCGAGCGCGGCGTCGAGCCCGAGCTCGTCCTGGACGAAGGCGGCGCCGTCGTGGAGAACGTGTTCCCCGGCGTGAGCAAGCCCTGCGGGCTTGTCGGCATCGCGGAAAAGGGCATGATGAATCTGGAGTTTTCGGTGAAGTCCTCCGGCGGCCACGCCTCCGCCCCCGCGCCGCATACGCCGATCGGGAAGCTCTCCGCGGCCTGCGCGCGCGTGGAAAGCCGCCCCTTCCGCGCGCATTTCACCAAGCCCGCGCTGGAGATGTTCGACACGCTCGGACGGAATTCGAGCTTTGTCTATCGCATGATCTTCGCCAACCTCTGGGCCTTCGGCTGGATCCTGGACCTGATCTGCAAAAAAAGCGGCGGCGAGCTCAACGCGCTGCTGCGCACGACCGTGGCCTTCACGCAGATGCAGGGTAGCAAGGCGCCGAACGTGCTCCCGCCCTCGGCCTCGATGGTGGCGAATCTGCGTCTCAACCCGCAGGACGGCGTGCGCAGCGCGCTCGGCAGGATCCGCGCCGTCGTCAAGGACCCGGACGTGGAGCTCAGGGTGCTGCGCTCCTTCGAGCCTAGCCCCATCTCCCGCACCGACTGCGAGGGCTGGCGGCGCGTCTCGAGCGCGGTCGCGGGGACCTGGCGGGGCTGCCTCGTCGCGCCCTATCTGATGGTCCAGTGCTCGGACAGCCGCCACTACCGCAAGCTCTCCGACAAGGTCTACCGCTTCTCGGCCATGGATCTGACAAAGGAGGAGCGCGCCTCGATCCACGGCAACAACGAGCACATACGCCTCGACACGGCCTGCCGCGCGGTCGAGTTCTTCATCCGCGTGATGAAGCAGTGCTGAAAAAAAGACCGAAAAAGAAGAAAGCCCTCACGGAGGGCTTTCTTCTTTTCAGCTTGTCAAAAAAGTCCTCTCGGACTTTTTTGACTGCGCTTCTGCCGCCACGCATTTTGACAGACGTCAAAATGCGGAAGCCCGAAAAAGCCTGACAGATCAGCCTTTTTCGGATGGCGGCTGATTGTACTCGAGGCGGGCCTTGCCCCCTCGAGCTCCCCCGCGGCTCTATCATCCTACGCAGCAGCGAGGTTTTTTAACAGCTTGAGAAGAAAGCCCTCACGGAGGGCTTTCTTCTTTCATATATCCCGCCTGTGCGAGCAGCCTTTCGGCCCGCAGGGACGAGACGCTGCTCTCCCAGAAACCCGATTGAAATCGGATTCGGTTTTGCAGAAAAAAGTCAATCAGTCCGCATTGGGACGCATCCGGTCTGTGCCGCACGTCCGTGCGGTCCGCGGCGTCCCGCAGCCGGAGCAGCTGGGGGACGGCGTCGTCGCCGAGGAAATAGAGATCATGGATGTCGATGTGTTTGGCCCGTCCGTCGAGAAAGCGCTCGACGTTGTGTCTGGCGATCAGGCGGTTGCTGCCGGGGAGAACGAGCAGCAGGAACAGCACGACCGTCACGGCCATGGCGAGCGGGACCGCTTTGAACTGCGGGCGGAACTGCTTGACGAGCGTGATGAGAAAGAGGGCCGTGAGCAGCAGCATGAACCAGGCGGCGTGATAGCGGTCGGGCGTGAGACCGAAGCGCGTCACGTAAAGCCAGAGCTTCGAGACGGCCGTCGCGATCAGGACCAGCGTGAAGAGCGCGAGGACGACGCACAGGGCGCGGCGGAGCTTTTCAAATCCGCGGCGCACGTAGCGGGAGAGGGCAAGCAGCACGCAGAAGTTCAGCGCGGCCACCGCACAGAGCTCGAAAAAGCCCTCGCGCGCATAGTCGGCATAGCCGGTCGTAAGGTCGGAATACCCCAGTTCATAGGGGAGCTGCAGCGCGAAGCCCGAGGTGAAGTAGTCCAGCTGCGACACAAAATAGATGACGTAAAGCGCCAGCAGCGGGATCACGGCGGCGCACGCGCTCATAAGCGGCAGCACGCGCCGCTTCTCGGCCCTGTCGCGAATCCTCTCGGCCTCGGCCTCCTTGTTCGGCCGGCCGACGACGGAGGAGTGACAGAGACCGAAGACGTACATGGCCACGGGGATACCGAAGAGGAAACGGAGGATATTCGTGGTCGGATCCTCCGCCTCGACACGGAAGAGCTTTTCCGTCAGGGCGATAAAGCGCTCGTCGTAGGACAGAAGGGCGAAGGCGATACAAGTCGGGATCACCGCCAGCGCGAGTCCGAGCAGCAGCTTGAGCAGCGTGCGTCCGACGCCCTTGCCCTTCGACGGCACGAGAGCGGGGAAGAGCCTGACGAAGGAGCTGAAGGGAAACACGAACCAGGCGCGCAGCAGATCGGCGCCCAGCAGATCGCTCCACGCTCCCTCGAGGCTGTTGCCCGTGACGGCGCAGACGAGAAAGGCGTAGGCCGCGATCAGATAGGTAAAGCAGAGAAAGGCGTGAAAGGGATTGTCCCACATCAGCATCGCGAGCAGCGCGAGCGCGGCGGAGAGCAGCACGAGCCGCGTCACGACGCCGAAGCGGCAGCGGCCGCGCAGCAGGACGAGAAAGGTAAAGGCGTAGATCGAAACGGCCAGCAGCGCCGCCGCAAAGGGAAGGTGGCCCAACATCGGGTTGACGCGCCAGAAGAAATAGCCGAAGACGAGCAGAAGCCAGGCAAAGAGCGTTTCGACCGGACGGAAGCGCGGCTTCTGCGGGAGAATATCCGCCGCATCCGCCGGAACGGGGGAGAGGATCTTTTCTTCGTCCATCATTCACCCTCCCGGAATTCCAGAATATCCTCCACCTTGCAGTCGAGCGCCCTGCAGATCGCGTCGAGCGTGGAGAAGCGGACGGCCTTGGCCTTGTTGTTCTTGAGGATCGAGAGATTGGCCAGTGTGATGCCCACCTTTTCCGACAGCTCGCCGAGGGACATCTTTCTTTTGGCCATCATCACGTCGAGATTGACTACGATCATGCCGCCACCTCAGACCGTCAGGTCGTTTTCGGCCTTGATGGCCGTGGCCTCTTCGATCACGTTCTTCACCACGCGCAGGCACAGGCCAAGCAGCGCGGCCGTGAAGGCGAGCGCGAGCGCGATGAGAAAATAGGGCGTTGCGAGCAGGAACAGCAGGCTGATCGCGATCGCGCACCAGCTCACGCCGCGGATGAGGGAAACGGCTCTTGCGGTAAAGACCTCGCCCTCGCGGACAAGCAGCAGCAGCCGGAAGAGAAGATAATCCGCCAGCATCGCGAAGAGCACCACGCAGTAGCCGACGGCCGTGATCAGCACGGCGTCGCCCGTCATGACCGCGCGCAGCGAAAGCGAGCGGATATGACGGACAAAGCCGGGCAGGATGAAAAGACACGCGATCAGAACGGCGAGAAACAGGCCCGTCAAAATCAGCGAGACGCTTACGGAAGCTTTTTTCGAAATACGGAACATGGCAAAGCCCTCCTTTTGTTCACAAGCCGAGCATAGCACAGGGAATATCGAAAGTCAACTAAAATTTATCGGAAAACAATAAAACATTTCATGAACAAAGGACTTGACTTTCGGAGAGAAGCGAGTATAATAACGATTGAAGATATGAATGAATGTTCATACGTTCAATTGATGAGGAGGACACGACCGTGAAAAAGAGCTTTAAGATCGAAGTGGACTGCGCCGCCTGCGCGCTGAAGATGGAAGAAGCCGCGAAAAAGACCGAGGGCGTGAAGGACGCCTCCGTCAATTTCATGGCGCTGAAGATGAACGTCGAGTTCGAAGAGGGCGCCGACGTGAAGAGCACCATGGAAAAGGTGCTGAAAAGCTGCCGTAAGGTGGAAAGAGACTGCGAGATCGAATTCTGATTCTGCGGGAGGCGAGAGCCTTGAACAAAAAGCAAAAAAAGATGCTGCTGCGGATCGTTCTGTCCGCAGCGCTTCTGGGCGTGCTGCTCCTGCTGCCGCTCGACGGATGGCTGCGCTTTGCGCTGTTTCTGATCCCGTATCTGATCGTCGGATACGATATCCTGATCGAGGCCTTTGAGGGCATCCGGAACGGCCAGCCCTTTGACGAGAACTTTCTTATGGCCGTGGCCACAATCGGCGCGCTCGCGCTGGGCGAATACACCGAGGGCGTTGCCGTCATGCTCCTCTATCAGACCGGGGAGCTGTTCCAGAGCTATGCCGTCGGCAAAAGTCGCCGCAGCATCGGCGCGCTGATGGATATCCGCCCCGACAGCGCCAACCTCCTCTGTGAGGACGGCGAGATCCGCACGGTCGACCCGGACGAGGTCGGGATCGGCTCGATCATCGTCGTGCGGCCGGGCGAGAAGATCCCCATCGACGGCGTGATCGTCAAGGGCAAAAGCTCTCTCGACACCGCCGCGCTCACGGGCGAGAGCATCCCGCGTGAGGTGAAGGAGGGCAGCGAGGTCATCAGCGGCTGCATCAATCTCTCCGGCCTCATCGAGATCCGCACGACGAAGGATTTCGGCGAGTCCACGGTCTCGAAGATCCTGGATCTCGTCGAGAACGCCACCTCGCGCAAGTCGAAGTCGGAGAACTTTATCTCAAAATTCGCGCGCGTCTATACCCCGGCGGTCTGCTTCGGCGCGCTGGCGCTGTTCCTGCTGCCGCCGCTTATCAGCCTGCTTCTGGGCCGTGAGGCGCAGTGGTCGGTGTGGCTCTACCGCGCGCTGACCTTCCTGGTGATCTCCTGCCCCTGCGCGCTGGTCATTTCCATCCCGCTGAGCTTTTTCGCCGGGATCGGCGGCGCGAGCGCGAACGGCATCCTCATCAAGGGCTCGAACTTCATGGAGACGCTCTCCGAGGTGCGCACCGTCGTTCTGGACAAGACCGGCACGCTGACGGAGGGCAACTTCGAGGTCAGCGGCGTGCATCACTCCACGATCGAGGATCAAAAGCTGATCGAATACGCCGCGCACGCCGAGATCTACTCGAGCCATCCCATCAGCCGCAGTCTGGTCCGCGCCTACGGACGCGAGCCTGACGCAGCCCGCGTTTCCGACGTGCGCGAGGAGAGCGGCCGCGGTGTGATCGCAAAGGTGGACGGCCGAGAGATCGCCGTCGGCAGCGCGAAGCTGATGCGCTCCCTCGGCTGCGAGCCCATCGACTGCAGCCACGTCGGCACGATCGTCCATGTGGCGATCGACGGCAGCTACGCAGGACACATTCTGATCGAAGATCTGATAAAAGACGGCGCGGAGGCGGCAATCGAGGATCTGCGCAGCGCCGGAGTGAAAAAAATCGTGATGCTCACCGGCGACGTGCGCAGCGTGGCCGAGGATGTGGCAGGACGCCTGAAACTTGACGAGGTCAAAAGCGAGCTCCTGCCTGCCGACAAGGTCGGCGCGGTCGAGGAACTCCTGGCGGCGCAGCCGGAAAAAGAAAAGCTCGCCTTCGTGGGCGACGGCATCAACGACGCACCCGTCCTCGCCCGTGCGGACATAGGGATCGCGATGGGAGGTCTCGGCTCGGACGCGGCGATCGAAGCGGCCGACGTCGTTTTGATGGACGACAAGCCGGGCAAGATCGCCAAGGCGATCCGCATCTCCCGGAAGTGCCTGCGGATCGTGAAGGAGAACATCTGGTTTGCCATCGCGGTCAAGCTGCTGTGCCTCGCGCTCGGCGCGCTCGGTCTTGCGGGCATGTGGGCGGCCATCTTCGCCGACGTGGGCGTGATGGTGATCGCGGTGCTCAACGCTCTTCGCGCGCTCCATGTAAAGAATCTTTGATTTTGCCGGATAAATGTGTATAATATGAGGAGAAACAAATGGACGAAAACCGTTTTGCCGAATGCTGCGAAAGCAGGGAAGTGCACGAGGATCTGCTCAAGCTCGTGAGCGAGACCCTGCCGGACGAGGAAAAGCTGCTCGACCTCTCGGAGCTGTTCAAGGTCTTCGGAGATTCGAGCCGCATCCGCATCCTTTTCGTGCTCTTCGAGGCGGAGGTCTGCGTCTGCGATCTGGCCGAGGCGCTGCGCATGACGCAGTCGGCCGTGTCCCACCAGCTGGGCATCCTCAAGCGCAGCAAGCTCGTCAAAAGCCGGCGCGAGGGGAAGAGCGTGTTTTATTCGCTCGCCGACGACCATGTCCGCACGATCATTTCGCAGGGCATGGAGCATATCAGCGAGCTGTAAAGCGAGCTCGGACAAGGGCGAGGCCATGCGCCGAGCCCTTTTGGAACATGAGGCGAAAAAAGTGGAAAAGAAGTATCCGAAAATCCAAAGAGGGATATGCGCCGCCGGGCTGACCGTGCTGGCGCTTCTTTTCCTGTTCTGGCTCGGCGACGGAAACGGTGCCACGGCGCCGGAATTCCTCGCCGCGCTGCTGACGCTGCTGCTCTTCGCGGCGCTGTGCCTGCGCTTCGTGCCGCAGTGGTTTTCCCTGTGGTTCGGCCCGGAGACGCCGGCGCGGGAGCAAAAAGGACTCCCGCTCACAGCCGTTTTCGCTATCGGACTGGGCTGCGCCTTCGTGAACATCGCGCTGATCTGGGGGATACAACATTATGTAAACCACAATTTGACGCCGCGGGAGTTTGCGGATTTCTGGAAGTGTGCGGACGCCTATCACTATCTCTGCATCGCCCGCGACTGGTACATCCCGGAAGGGGACCTCGACAGGGTCGTCCAGCTCGTTTTTCTCCCCGGCTATCCGCTCGCGGTCAGGGCGATGTTCGTCCTCGCGCGGGACTACACGCTTGCCGGGATGCTCGTCTCGATCCTCTCCTTTGCGGGGGCTCTCTGCGTGATCTACCGGCTTGTGCTGCTCGATCACGACGAGGGGACCGCGCTGCGCACGATCGTCTTTCTGTGCCTGATCCCCGGTGCGTTCTTCTTTACCGCGCCGATGAGCGAGAGCATCTTTCTGCTGCTCTCCTCCGCCTGCCTGTACAGCGCGCGGAAGGAAAAGTGGCTGCTCGCAGGAGTTTTCGGAGCGCTCGCGTCCTTCACGCGCTCGCTGGGGCTGATGCTTTTCGTACCGCTTTTCATGGAGATGCTCACGTCTCTTCTGCACGGCCGCAGGAGAGCCTGGCGCGCCGCGGCGGCGCTCGCCCTGGTCCCGATGGGCTTCGCGGCCTATTGCGTGATCAATTATTTCGTCGCGGGAAACCCCTTCCAGTTCCTCGTCTATCAGAAGAATCACTGGTATCAGGAGCTTGGACTGTTTTTCAACACCGCCGCCTACCAGACGCGCTACGCGCTCGGCGCGGGGAAAGACGAACTGATGGGGCTTTGGATCCCCAACCTCGCAGCGATCGTCTTCTCGCTCGCGATCCTGATCTGCGGGGCAAAGAAGCTGCGCTCAAGCTATACGCTGTGGGCGATCGCCTATTACGTCGTGGCGATCGGCGCGACCTGGCTGCTCAGCGCGCCGCGCTATATGGCCGTGCTGCTGCCGATCCCGATGTCCCTGGCGTGCCTCTCGGAGAAAAAGAAGACGCGCATCGCCGTGATCGTGATCCTCGCGCTGAGCGAGCTCTATTATCTCACGATGTTCGCGCTGCGTCGCAGCGTTTGGTAAAAAAGGGCACGGACCGTGCCCTTTTTCTTCATTGACAAGAAATGCCGAAAAGGTTAAAATATTAAAAGAATTTGAAGATATTCGAGGTAAACGACAATGACCGGACAACTGAGCTTCTGGGACGTTGAGGTATGGTCCTTTGTGGTCACGCTCGCCATTCTTTTCGGAGCGATGCTGTTGGCCAACGCGCTGCGCCGTCAGATCCCTTTCCTGCGACGCAGCCTGATCCCGAGCTCGGTGCTCGGCGGCTTTCTGGTGCTGGCTGCCGACGCGGCCTTCAAGGCGATCTTCGGCCATTCGATGTTCACGACCTCCACGCTCGAGGCGCTGACCTTCCACGGTCTCGGCCTCGGCTTTGTGGCGATGGCGCTGCGGCATACGGAGAAGATCAAAGGCAAAAAAGCGCGGCGCGACGTTTTCGCCACCAGCACGGTCGTCGTCGGCTCGTATCTGCTGCAGGCGCTGCTGGGCCTGATCGTCACGGTCGCGCTGTTCTATCTGATCGGCAGCTACGCCGCGGGCGGCGTGCTGCTGCCGATGGGCTACGGCCAGGGACCGGGACAGGCGTATAACTGGGGCAGCATCTACCAGGGCTACACCGAGTATCCCGCGTTCCGGAACGGCGCGAGCTTTGGTCTGACGATCGCGGCGATGGGCTTCATTTCCGCGTCCGTCGGCGGCGTGTATTACCTCAACAAGCTGCGCCGCGCGGGCGACAAGCGCGCGCAGGTCGTCAACGCCGAGGAGATCGAGGACCTGTCCGCCGAGATGGTGACCGGCAAGGACGAGATCCCGCTTTCGGAATCGCTCGACAAGCTGACGGTGCAGCTGGGTCTGGTGTTCGTGTCCTATTTCCTCGCCTACGCGGCGATGGCCGGCGTGACCGTGCTGCTCGACCGGGCGGGCGGCTTTGCCGTCAACACGGTCAAACCGCTGATCTGGGGCTTCAACTTCCTCATCGGCACGGTGTTCGCGATCCTGGTGCGCAGCTTCCTGGAAAGACTCAAAGTCAGGGGCGTGGCGAAGAGAGAATATATCAACAACTTCATGCTCAACCGTATTTCCGGCACGATGTTCGATATCATGGTCGTGGCCTCGATCGCGGCGATCAACCTCTCCGCTTTCCGCTACAAAGAGTTCTGGGTGCCGCTGATCCTGCTGTGCGTGATCGGAGCCGTCGCTACCTACTTCTACAATTTCCGCATCTGCCGCAAGCTGTTCCCGGACTACGCGGACGAGGCCTTCCTCTCGCTTTACGGCATGCTGACCGGCACGGCCAGCACGGGCGTGATCCTGCTGCGCGAGATCGACCCGCTCTATGAGACGCCCGCCTCGCACAACCTGATCTATCAGAATCTCTGGGCGATCGTGCTCGGCGCGCCGATGCTGCTGCTGCTCGGCTTCGTGGCCCGCAGCCTGAGCTGGACCTTCATCGGCATGGGCATCATCGCGGCGCTCTTCGGCATGATGCTGTGCATCCAGGCGCTGCTGATCCGCCGGGCGAAGAAAAAAGCGCAAAAATAAAAGAAAAAACGGACTGGTCATCCAGTCCGTTTTTTGCGTGTAAAGGCTTTTTCCTAAAGCGTCTTCTCCCACCACAGATTCCCGCTTTGGTACAGAAAGCGGAAGCCGCACTTTTCCAGTACGCGCTGCGAGGCGATGTTGTCCGGCCGCGTGTCCGCCCGGACCGTTCGGATGCCGAGACTTCCGCCGAAGTCGAGAAAAGCGCTCAGCGCCTCGGTCATGAACCCGCGCCCCTCGTAGAGGGGATTGAGCCCGTAGCCGACCTCGGTGAGGCCGTCCCGCGGGACGTATTTGTAATCGATGGAGCCGATAATCCGGTCGTTCTCCTTCAGGACGATCAGAAATTCGGTAAAGAAAAGATAATGCTCCGGATCTTCGGCGAGCTCGCGCTCGAGCTTGAGAAGAAAGCCGCGCAGCAGATAGTCCAGCTCCTCGCCCTGATAGAGCACGCCGAAGCGCTTTTCAAAGGCAGGCAGATCCGCGTTGAACAGCGCAAGGTTTTCCTGCGTATAGGGGAAAAGAACAAGACGCTCGGTCTCGATCCGGTCGATCATCCGTTCGGTATTCATCTTTTTATCCTCTTTGTCCGTCGATCCGGTGATCGGGGAAGTACTTTTCGACGAAATCGATCTTTTCCACGCGGAACTCGCGGCCGCGGAGATATTCCAGGATCCCTGCGTCGGTGGGGAAGTCGAAGACGAGACGATAGGAATAAAGGGCCTGCCCTTTTTCGCCGTAGCCGCGGTTGAAGCGCTCGCTGCCGTATTTGCCGTCGCCCAGCAGCGGCCAGCCCGCGTATGCCATCTGCGCGCGGATCTGATGCGTGCGCCCCGTCAGAAGGCGGCACTCCACCAGTGAGAGCTTGCCGGAGGAGCAGAGCGTGCGGTATTCCGTCACGGCGCTGCGCGCGCCGGGCTCGCTTTTCTGTTTTATGTAAACCTGATTGCGGCTTGCGTCCTTGAACAGAAAGTTCTCCAGCCTGCCCTCCGCGGGCTTCGGGCGGCCCTGAACGGTGCAGAGATAGTATTTTTCGATCTCACGGTCGCGGATCTTGTCGTTGAGGATGCGCAGCGCCTCCGCGTTTTTGGCGGCGATGACGATGCCGCCGGTGTTGCGGTCGATGCGGTTGCACAGCGCGGGGGCGAAGGCGTTTTCCTCGCGCGGCCGCCATTCGCCCTTTTGGGCGAGGTAGGCCTGAATGTTGGCGATGAGCGTGTTGTAGTCCCACGCGCCCGCGCTGTGGCACAGCACGCCCGGTTTCTTGTCGGCGAGGAGGATGTTCTCGTCCTCGTAAACGATCGAAAGGCGCGGCGTGCCGACCTTGAGATAGGCGTTTTCCTCGCGCGGCTTTTCAAAGAATTCGTCGTTGATATACAGCTGCAGCAGATCGCCCTCGTTCAGGTGCGAGTCCCGCTTGGCGCCCTTGCCGTTGAGCTTGATGCGCTTGAGACGGATGTACTTCTGCAGCAGCGATTCCGGCAGCAGGGGAACGGCTTTCCCGACAAAACGGTCGAGCCGCTGGCCGGCGTCGTTTTTCTTGACAATCAGCTCTTTCATGGCGTGTCCGTCCGATTGAAAACTTTTTTACTTTTGGCATTATACAATACAAAAATATGGTTGACAAGTCCCGAAGTCTCAACTATAATATCAAGGCTGACGTTACCGCGGCATCCTCGCGGCGACAAGGCACGCGGCCATGTGAGGTGCTGTATGAAACTCTCTCTGCGCGAGATCATCGAGATCCCCGGCAGCGGCGTGGATTTTTCCTGCGAGCTGGGGACGAAGGAATTGGATTTTCCCTCGATCGTGCGATATCTCTCCGCTCCGCACGCCGAAGGGCGGGTGTTCAACGAGGCGGGCGTCCTCCGTCTGGAGGGCGAGATCAGATCGAAGCTGCTCTGTATCTGCGACCGCTGCGCATCCGAGTTTGAAACCACCAAGGCAACGCCGCTCTCCGCGGTCATCGTCGAGAAAAACGACGACAACGCAGACGATCCCGAGCTGTTCTTTTTAGACGGCGACGAGATCGACCTGGATGAGATCCTTTCCACGCTCTTCATCCTGGACATGGACAGCAAGTTCCTGTGCCGGGAGGACTGCAAAGGGCTTTGCCCGAAATGCGGAAAGAATCTCAATCTGGGTCCCTGCGGTTGCGGAAAAGAAACGGATCCAAGATTTGCTGTGCTTGAGCAGCTTTTGGATAAAGACTAAGGCGAAAAAAACATAGCTGCTCAAAACAGCTGCGATCAGGAGGTGTCAACATGGCAGTCCCGAAGGGAAAAGTATCGCGTCAGAGACGTGACAAGAGACGTTCTTCCACCTGGAAGCTCACGCCCCCCAGCATCGTCAAGTGCCCCAACTGCGGCGCGTTCTGCATGCCCCATCATGCGTGCAAGGCCTGCGGACAGTACAAGGGCCGTACGGTCATCAATGTTGAGGAAAGCAAGTAAGACTTTGTGAAACGAGGAGAGGGCGACCTTTCCTCGTTTTGCATAACAGGCGAAGGGAGGCGGACAGGACGGAAAACCGCATCAAGGCGATCGATCCCACCAGCCCTCTGCGGGGGAAAGCGGAGATCGGAGAAAGTCTGGTGTCGATCAACGGCAACCCGATCATCGACGTGCTGGATTATAAGTTTTTCGCTTACGACCGCGCTCTCACGGTCGTGCTGCGGCGCGAGGACGGCACGGAGCACAGCGTGCACGTGCGCAAGGACGAGGGCGGAGACCTGGGCCTGGAATTCGAAAGCTACCTGATGGATCGGGCGCGCTCCTGCGCCAACAACTGTGTTTTCTGCTTCATCGACCAGCTGCCCCCCGGCATGCGCCCGACGATGTACTTCAAGGACGACGACGCGCGATTGAGCTTTCTTCTGGGCAACTACATCACGCTCACCAATCTCTCGAAGCGGGAGATCCAGCGCATCATCGACCTGCACATCAGCCCGATCAACGTGTCGGTGCATACCACCGATCCCGCGCTGCGCTGCAGGATGCTGCGCAATCCCCGCGCCGGCGAGAGCATCGAGACCATGCGCCGCTTCGCCCAAAGCGGGATCGTGATGAACTGTCAGATCGTCTGCTGCCCGGGTCTGAACGACGGGGAAGCGCTCGAGCGCACGATGCGCGATCTCGAGGAGATGTATCCCGGCGTGCACAGCGTTTCGATCGTCCCCGTGGGGCTGACAAAATTCCGCGAGGGGCTCTATCCGCTGACGCCCTTCAGCCCGGAGCTTGCGGCCGAGACGATTGCACAGGTCACGGCCTTCGGCGATCGCTGCCTGGAAAAGCACGGCACGCGCATCTTCTTCTGCGGCGACGAGCTCTATCTCAAGGCCGGGCTCGAGCTCCCGGAGGACGAATTCTACGAGGAGCACACCCAGCTGGAAAACGGCGTGGGCATGATCCGCCTGCTGGAGACCGAGTTCCGCTCGGCGCTGCGCCTTTCCGACGGCGTGGACGGCGCGGCGTTCTCGATCGCCTGCGGGACCTCGGTCGCCCCGTTCTTTGAAAGGCTCGTCGAGCTGGCGAAGGAAAAGTACCCGGCGCTCAACGGCCGGGTCTACGCGATCGAGAACGATTTCTTCGGCCGCAGCATCAACGTCTCCGGCCTGATCACCGGCGGCGATCTGATCGCGCAGCTGAAGGGGAAAGAGCTCGGCGAGAGGCTTTTGATCTCGCAGAACATGCTGCGCCGCGAGGAGATGGATTTCCTCGACGACGTAAAGCTCTCGGAGGCGTCCGAGGCGCTCGGCCTGCCAATCTTGCCCGTGGAGCAGGACGGCTTCGCGCTCTTCGACGCGATGGCGGGCGAGCTGCCCGCGCTCAAAGCGCCGCAGGAAAGCCCGGTCTCCGGGGAATTTTATCGGTATAATCAAAACGGATAAGGAGGGAGAGGAAATATGTCCAGACCTTTGGTCGCGATCGTCGGCCGCCCGAACGTGGGCAAGTCGATGCTGTTCAACCGCCTGGTGGGCAAGCGCCTCTCCATCGTGGAGGACACGCCCGGCGTCACGCGCGACCGGCTTTACGCCGAATGCGAGTGGTGCGGGAGAAAATTCGATATGGTCGACACCGGCGGCATCGAGCCCAGCACGGACAGCGAGATCCTGCTGTTCATGCGCGAGCAGGCGCAGATTGCCATCAACGCTGCGGACGTGATCGTACTGGTCACGGATATCCGCACCGGCGTGACCGCCGCGGACAAGGACGTGGCCAACATGCTGCTGCGATCCTGCAAGCCTGTGGTCCTGGCCGTCAACAAGGCCGACTCCACCGGCGCGGAGGATCCGGGGCTCTATGAGTTCTATGAGCTGGGTCTCGGCGATCCCATTTCCGTCTCCGCGATCCACGGCCACGGCACGGGCGAGCTGCTGGACGCCTGCCTGGCGCATTTCCCGCCGCAGGAGGAAGAGGAGGAAGAGGACGACAGCATCAAGGTCGCCGTGATCGGCAAACCGAACGTCGGAAAGTCCTCGCTCATCAACCGCATCCTCGGCGAAAAGCGCGTGATCGTCAGCGACATGGCCGGCACGACGCGCGACGCAGTGGACACGCCCTTTGAAAACGACAAGGGCAAATACGTCTTCATCGACACCGCGGGCATCCGCCGCAAGTCCAAGGTGGACGAGCGGGTGGAGAAGTTCTCCGTCATGCGCGCGCAGCTCGCCATCGAGCGGGCGGACGTGTGCGTGATCATGCTCGACGCGCGCGACGGCGTGACCGATCAGGACACGAAGATCGCAGGTCTGGCGCACGAGGCCGGCAAGGCCAGCATCATCGTCGTAAACAAATGGGATCTTGTTGAAAAAGAGACCGGCACGATGGAAAAGATGCGCAAGGACATCATGCGGGATCTGAGCTTTATGAGCTACGCGCCGATCCTCTTCATCTCGGCCGCGACCGGACAGCGCACGGACAGGCTCTTCGAGCTGATCAACTACGTCAACGATCAGAGCAGCCTGCGCATCTCCACCGGCATGCTCAACGACGTGCTCGCCGACGCGCAGGCGCGCGTGCAGCCGCCCACGGACAAGGGCAGGCGTCTGAAGATCTACTATATGACGCAGACCGGCGTGAAGCCTCCCAACTTCGTGATCTTCTGCAACTCGCGCGAGCTGTTCCATTTCTCCTATCAGCGCTATATCGAAAACCAGATCAGAAGCGTGTTCGGCCTGGAGGGAACGCCCGTCCGCATCGTGATCCGACAGAAGGGAGACAAGGAATGAAATACTGGATCTTCAGTATCCTCACGGCGGTGATCGCCTATATCTTCGGCTGTCTGAACACGCAGGTGCTCGCCTCCAATTTCGTTTTCCGCACGAACCTGCGCCGCCTCGGCCGGGGAAGCGCGTGGCTTTCCAACTTTCGCCGCGTTTACGGCGTCAAGGGCCTGCTGAAGCTGGCGCTGATCGAGTTCGTGAAGGACGCGATCCCCATGATCGTCGGAGGACGGCTTTTCGCGTCGAGCGGCAACGCCGAGGTCGGGCGCGCGCTCGCGGCCTTTTGCCTGGTGCTCGGCCGCGCGTATCCGTCCGTCTACGGCTTCCGCGGCAGCTACGCGACCGCGGCGCTCGTCATCGGCTCGATGTTCATGAGCTTTTCCGTCGGCGCGGCGGTGCTGCTCATCTGCGTCCTCATCACCTGGGCGACGCGCTATCTCGCGCTCGGCACGCTCGCCGGCGGGATCGTGCTGGCGGTGGCCGGCGTCCTCGTTATCGAAAACACGCTTGCCGTGCGGCTGTGCTTCTTCATCGCCGTGCTCGTGCTGATCCGCATGGCCCCGGCGCTTTCCCGCATCGCGGCCAAAAAAGAGGACAGGCTGAGCTTTGAAAAGGATATCAGCTACAAATTCGACGAGAAGATCTGATCGTTACGAAAGCCGCGCCGTGCTGCGCGGCTTTTCTTATTTCCCGCAGAGGAAATCTGAAAAATCCTTAAGAGAGCTTCCGTACGCTGTAAAAACCCGGCGATTTGTTGTATAGTACGATCAGAGGAAAATATTTCTTGAAACTTTTTCCTTTCGATCGCGTCAATATTATTGGTCGATCCCGGTGAGAAAGGAGGCACTGCGAATGGAGCAAGCACCTGCGACGCCGGAAACAGAAAAAGAAAAACGCAGAAAATGGATCCTGCTGATCGCGATGCTGCTGTCGCTCGCCGTGTTGATCATCTCGATCGTCTTCCTGGCGAGGATCAAGGGCTGGCTTGGCGGAAGCGAGAGCTCGAGCCTGTTGAGCATCGTCGACAGCGAGACGGCCGCGCCGGAGGATCAGAAGCAGACGCTGAGCTTTATCGACGACGAGCACATGATTGACGAGCGCTGCGCCGCAGAGCTTGAAGAGCTGCTTGCCGCCTGCCGCGGCGCCGGCTTCGAGCCGGTCGTCACGGCGGCCTACCGCAGCGCGAGCGAGCAGAGAGAGCTTTTCAATACCCTCGCCGACTCGTATATGGAGGAGGGAGCGGACGCCGAGAGCGCCAGGCGGATGGCCCAGAGAAAGATCCCTCTGCCCGGCCACAGCGAGCATCAGCTCGGCCTTGCCGTGGATCTTGCCGACGCGCGGGAGGACCCGGGGACGCAGCGTGAGCTTCAGGACTGGCTCGCCTCTCACGCCTGGGAGTACGGCTTCATCCTGCGCTACCCGGAGGGGAAAGAGCAGATCACAGGCCACGGCTTCGAGCCCGAGCACTATCGCTTCGTGGGGACAGCGGCCGCCAAGCAGATCATTGAACTGGAGCTCACGCTGGAAGAATACGTGACGATGTTCTACTCGAAATAACAAGTTTACATAATACAAAATCCCGGGAGCGGCGCTCCCGGGATTCGTTTTACAGCAGCCTGAGCAGCGTCAGAAGGGCAAAACAGGATGACATACCCAGCAAAAACGGGACGAGAAAGCGGAGAAAGCCCGAGCTCTTCGGAGGGACACAGTCCGAAACATAGGAGAAGGCGGCCTCTCTCGCCTCGCGCATCAGCTGCTTGCGGTCGACGCCGCGGCGGGTAAAGAGATCATCGCAAAGTATGAATATTGCCTCCTTGAAATA
This sequence comes from Candidatus Limivicinus sp., assembly GCA_045222695.1. Classification (GTDB taxonomy): domain Bacteria; phylum Bacillota; class Clostridia; order Oscillospirales; family Oscillospiraceae; genus Limivicinus. Next base: position 17,479 of record JBGUZD010000043.1, on the reverse strand, counting down.
CTCGGTATTCGGTGACTTCACGATGATCACGTTGCCCGCGCTGCCCCGGATCACCTCCTTTTGCTTTTTCTCCTTCCTGCTGCGGGGGCGGGCGAAGAACAGGCTCAGACGCTCTCTGAGCGCGCCCATGAAGCGCCCGCTCATGCGCGCTCCTCGACCCGGACCGTGACGACGGTCATGTCGTCGCTTCCTCCGTACAGCCGCTCGGCCTCGCGGAGCGTGTTCTTTGCCAGAGCCTTCATATCGTCAAGGCCGCGCAGCAGCATGGCTTTTACCCATTCGTCGTCGCCGTCCGCGATCACGCCGTCCGAGGCGATGATGGCCGTGGAGCCCGGCGTGAGCTTCATGCGCACGACGTCCGGCGCGCTGCCGCCGCCGAGGCTCAGCCCCGCGGCAAGGGATTCGCCGCGGATGCGGCGCACGCTCTGGCCGCTGCGGACATAGGACGGCGCGGCGCCGTATTTGTAAAAGCAGGTCTCCCCGGAGAAAAGATCGATGCACATGAGATCGACCGTCGCAAAGCCCCAGTTTTCCCCGTCGCGCAGCAGAAGCGCGGAGTTGAGCAGCTTCATGGCGGCCGCGCCGTCGGCGCCGGAGCGCAGAAATTTTTCCAGGATCGCGACGACCTGCGTGCTGTCGCGCGCCGCTTCGTCGCCCGTGCCCATGCCGTCGGAGAGGATCACGCAGAGGATGCCGGAATCGGTTTTGAAATAGCTGCCCTTGTCGCCGCTCACGCGCTCGCCGCGCTTCTTCAGGGCGGCGATGCCGACGGACACGGCCAAAGGCTCGGCCTCCAGCACGGTCAGACGCGCGTCGGCCGCCTCCGCGCCCTGCGGCAGACAGACTCGCACGCCCAGCACATGGGAAAGCGCGTCGAGATAACGGGGATCCGAGAGCAGGGGAGAGAGCGAGCCACTCTCCATCGTGGCGCGCAGCCGTCCGCGCCCGTCGCGGAAGACGGAGACCTCCGCGTCTATATCGAGCGAGGCGAGATAACGCGCGAGCCGCTGCTCGGCGAGCAGATCCGAGCCGTTGACGCTGCTGAGCTCGTTCGCGACGCCGCCCAGAAGCTGCGCCATATCCGCGTACTGCCCCCAGGCGACGGCGCGGTTTTCCTCAAGGCGCGCTTTGAGCTCGCGCCGGTAATTCATCGCGCGCAGCTCCGCGTTCATGGCCGAGACAAAGGGCGCGAGCTCCGTGCAGCGGCTGCGGAACCAGCCCGGCAGATCCTCCTGCGCGAGCGAGCCTTTTTTTCGCATGGCCTGCGTGGCGTCGTTGAGCGCCGAGAGCGTATCGACGTAATCGGCATTCCAGCAGCGGTTCTTGTTGACGCAGCGCACGCATACGCGGTCTGCCGCCCGGTCGAAAACGGAGGCTACGTCGCCGTCGTTCGCAGGCTCGGAAAGACTGCGCTCGACAACGCCGTAGAGCTCGCCGTATGCGTCGGAGAGCTCTCTTACCCGGGAGGCGACAAAGCGCCGCAGATCCCGCTCTCCGCCGCCGTGCCGACCGTCATGCAGCAGCATGCCGATCGCGCTGAGGAAGCGGCCCGGAAGCAGGATGAAGATCACCGAGGCGGCGAAGGTCTCATACAGCAGCGCGGCGGACAGGGACGGATCCCAGACGCCGGCGGCGGCGAGAGCGGAAGCGAGCACGAACGAGAGCGTGAAGACAAGGCGGCTGTGGCGGCTGAATACGCCGGAGAGCAGTCCGGAAAAGGCGTAGGCCATCGCAAAGAAACCGGAGCCTCCGGAGGCGAGATCCGTCGTGATCCCGAGAACAGTCCCCGCCGCGGCGCCCGTGAGCATCCCGCCTTTGAGCGCGGAGGCCATCAGCACGATCAGCGCGAGCGCGCGGCCCACGGAAAGCAGATCAAACAGCCGCAGCGGCACAAGGCTCATCAGCACGAGCGCGGAGAGCACCGTGCAGGAGACGCTGCGCCGGATCTCGCCGCTCTCGGACAGATCGCCGTCGGGCCTCAGGGCAAAGCGGCAGAAGTAGGTCCCGCCGAAGGCAAGGGCCGCTTCCAGCACCAGCGCGGACAGATCCGTGACGCCCGCACCGGAAAGAGAAAAGCTGCCGAGAAAGGACGTCAGCGCCGTGACGACCGCAGCCGCGAAGGGCATGAAAAAGGGATTTCGCCCGAAAGAGAATTCCTGAAAGATATAAGCGGCGGTAAAGCAGAGCGCCGAGGCGGCCAGATAGCGGATGCCCCATCCGATCCCGCCGCCGAGAAGATAACCCGCCGCCGCGCCCAGCAGCGCGGACGCGCCGCCCCATCCCGTCCCGGCCGCCGCCACGAAAGCGACACCGAAGGGCGCGCTTCCTCCCGGCGTCCGACCCAGAGAGAGCACCAGGGCCAGCGCGGCGCAGATCGCGCAGCGCAGCAGCGTACGCCATTTTCCGTCCTGCTCCGTCCATGCCGAGATCCGCCCGAGGACCCCCGACGCTCCATGCTCATCCATCCGCATCATTCCCCTCCAAAAGTTTACATAAGGTGATGATTATTATAGTTATGAAATCCGAAAAACACGGTCGGACGGCGCTGTATTATCCAGGTTTTTTTTATGGGGAAATGCGGGAAAATGCCGGATCGGCGCCGGGCCCCGAACGAAGGGGAAAACGCACGGAAATCCTTGCGAACGGGCCTCGGCCGTGATAAAATAACCTATCAAATACTTTTTTCGGAGGGACATTGGCATGAGCCGGATCGCCGATATCACACTCGCCCCCTCTGGCGAGGTCAAGATCAACTGGGTGGAGCGCAACATGCCCGTGCTGCGGGCGCTGGGCGAGGACTTCGCGAAGACGAGACCCTTCGCCGGGCTTCGTGTGGCGCTCTCCGTCCATCTCGAGGCGAAAACGGCCTATCTCTGCCGCGTTTTCGAGATGGGCGGCGCGGAGATGTACGTTACGGGCTCGAATCCGCTCTCCACGCAGGACGACGTGGCCGCCGCGCTGGCCGCGGGAGGCATGGAGGTCTTTGCCCGTTACGGCTGCACGATGGAGGAATATGAAGAATGCCTCTGCAGCGTGCTGGAGGCTGCGCCGAACCTCATCATCGACGACGGCGGCGATCTGGTCCATCTGATGCATACGAAATACGCCGATCTCATCCCGCAGGTTATCGGCGGCTGTGAGGAGACGACCACCGGCATCCACCGGCTGAAGATCATGGCGCGGGAGGGAACGCTGCGCTTCCCGATGATGATGGTCAACGAGGCCGACTGCAAGCACATGTTCGATAACCGGTACGGCACGGGCCAGTCCGTCTGGGACGGCATCATGCGCACGACCAACCTGATCGTCGCGGGAAAGCACGTCGTCGTCTCCGGCTACGGCTGGTGCGGCAAGGGCGTGTCTCTGCGCGCCAAGGGCCTGGGCGCGAAGGTCATCGTGACCGAGACCGATCCCATCCGCGCGCTCGAGGCCGTGATGGACGGCTATGAGGTCATGCCGATGGACGAGGCCGCCGCGCTGGGCGACATCTTTATCACGGTCACGGGCTGCAGCGGCGTCATCACGAAAGAGCATTTCGACAAGCTTAAGGACGGCGCGATCCTCTCCAACGCCGGCCACTTCGACGTCGAGGTCGACATGGCCGCGCTTGAAAAGCTCGCCGTGAAGAAGTACGAGGCAAGACACAATATCCGGGGCTATGTGCTGCCGAACGGGAAGACGGTCTTTGTGATCGCTGAAGGACGGCTCGTGAATCTGGCCGCGGCCGACGGCCATCCGGCGGAGATCATGGACATGAGCTTTGCCGTGCAGGCCCTGAGCGCGGAGTACCTTGTCAGACATCGCGGAGAGCTCCCCGACACGGTGATCGGCTTCCCGCGTGAGCTCGACGAGGCCGTCGCCGCCCGCAAGCTGTGGGCCATGGGCGTGTCGATCGACCGTCTCAGCGACGAGCAGAAGGATTACCTGGGCATATCCTGAATGAAAAAGACCCTTGAAAGGGGGACGCGAGCTTGGAAGACGAAGAAAAAGTCATAGAGCCGGTCGTATACGAGGATCTGGTGGACAAGCGCAACGACGAACTGATGGAGCTGCTCGAGGGCAGGAACATGAAACAGCTCCGCGAGCGTCTCAACGAGATGCCGGAGTTCGACGTGGCCGAATTCCTCTCCTCGCTCGAGGACAACCGCATGCCCATGCTCTTCCGCCTGCTGTCAAAGGAGCGTGCGGCCGAGGTCTTCGCCAACCTCGACGCGCCCGACCAGGAGCGCATCATCAACTCGATCACCGACTCGGAACTGGCCGGGATCGTTGAGGAGCTCTACGTCGACGATGCGGTCGACATGATGGAGGAGCTGCCCGCGAATGTCGTCAAGCGCGTGATGCGCACGGCGACGGCGGAAACGCGCAATCTGATCAACCAGTATCTCCATTATCCCGAAAACTCGGCCGGGTCGATCATGACGGCGGAGTTCGTGGACCTGAAAAAATACATGAGCGTCAAGGAGGCCTTCGCGCGCATCCGGCGCATCGGCGAGGACAAGGAGACGATCTACATCTGCTTCGTCACCTCCGCGGACCGCAAACTCGAAGGCATCGTCACGGTCAAGGATCTGCTGCTGGCCGATCCGGACACGGTCATCGAAGACCTCATGGACCGAAACGTCATCTACGCCGTCACGACCGAGGACCAGGAGAGCGTCTCCGAAAAGTTCTCGGACTACGACCTGATGGCCATGCCGGTCGTGGATAAGGAAAACCGTCTGGTCGGCATCGTCACGGTCGACGACATCATCGACGTCATGGAGCAGGAGGCCACCGAGGATATCCAGCTCATGGCCGGTATGACGCCGTCCGACAAGCCTTATCTGCGTACCCGCATCACGGAGTTCTGGCGCAACCGCATCCCCTGGCTGCTGTTCCTGATGCTCTCGGCCACCTTTACCAGCATGATCCTGACCTCGTTTGAAGACATGCTCGCGGTCCAGGCGGGGCTCGTCGCCTTCATCCCGATGCTGATGGGCACGGGCGGCAACTCCGGCGCGCAGGCCTCCACGGCCGTCATCCGCAGCCTGTCTCTCGGCGACGTCGAGCCGCGCGACGTGCTGCGCGTCATGTGGACGGAGTGGCGCGTGGCTTTTCTCTGCGGCCTGACGCTGGGCGCGGTGAACTTCGGCAAGATGCTGCTGGTGGACGGGATGCTGCTTGGCAACGGAAACGTCACCGTCGCGGTCGCCGCCACCGTCAGCCTCTCGATCGTGTTCATCGTCATGTTCGCCAAGGTCGTCGGCAGCTTCCTGCCGATCGCGGCGGAGAAGCTCGGCGTCGACCCGGCCGTTATGGCCAATCCGCTGATCTCCACGCTGACCGACGCGGTCTCGCTGCTGATCTATATCTACGTGGCGAAGCTTATTCTGAAGATTTAGGGTGATAAATGATGCAGATGTCCGCTCTGCTTACCAAGCTGGCTCTGTTTGTGACCGTGATCCTCATCGGCATGGTCGGAGCAAAAAAGAACATCCTCAAGCCGGAATTCAACCGCGGCCTGACCTGGCTGGTCATCAATGTGTTCCTGGTGGCCTCCATCCTCAGCTCGGTCCTGGCGATGGACGCCTCCAGCCTCTCCGCCAAAGAGTTCGGCACGATCATGCTGCTTCTGTGGGTGACTTACGCGCTGACCTATCTGATCTCCGGCGTGGTGATCCGTCTCCTGCCGATCAAGGGAGAGAAAGCTCCTCAGCTCGAGCTGCTGATGAGCGCGGTCAACACGCTGTTCATCACGCTGCCGGTCGTGGAGACGATCTACGGGGCAAAGGGCGCCTTTATCGTCGCGCTCGGCTGCATCCCCTTCAACGTGATCATCTATACTTACGGCATCGCCAGACTGCGCGGCAGCAGGGAGGGCGGATTCCGCCTGAAGGATATCCTCTCCACGCCGCTGCTGGCGACGATCGCGGCGACGATCCTGTTCCTCCTGCGCGTCCCCGTTCCCGCGCCCGTCAAGGGGATCCTCTCGGCGATCTCCTCCGCGACGGTCCCGCTGTCCATGCTGCTGGTGGGCTCCTCGCTCGGAAACATCCGGCTGAGCAAGGCGCTGCGGGACAAAAGCATGATGCTCCTGGTGGGGGAACGCTTTTTGCTCGCTCCGGCGATCACGTATCTTGTCATGATGCTTCTCGGCGCGGATCCGATGCTGCGCAACATCATGGTCATCACGGCCGCCACGCCCAGCGCGATCATCGTCACGGCGCTGTCCCTGCAGAACGGGATGGACGGCGAATACCCCTCCGAGGGTATCCTGCTGACGACGCTGCTGTCCATGATCACCCTGCCGCTCACGGTCTACCTCATCATGTAAGGAGAAGAAAGCCATGCACATTCCGCAGGGCGCGAGCCAGACGATCGAGCTGCTCGGCTTTGACGAGGCGCTTGCCGCGTCGGGCAGGAGCGGAGGATATGACGCCTCCCGCTGGCTCTATGTGCCGGATTTCTACACCGAGTACCGGTATATCCTCGGCACGCGCGGGAAAAACCCGCTGATCTGCATCGGCATCAATCCCTCGACCGCGGCGCCGGACGATCTGGACAACACGCTCAAATCCGTCGCGCGCATCGCCGCGCACAACGGCTATGACAGCTGGATCATGTTCAACGTCTACGCCCAGCGGGCGACCGATCCCGACGACATGGACGCATCGCTCAACGAGCGCCTGCACCGTGAGAATATGCGGGCCTTCGACTACATACTGTCCCATGTGGATAAGACGAAGCGGCCCGCGGTGTGGGCCGCCTGGGGCACGATCATCGAAAAGCGGCCCTATCTCAAGGACTGCGTGCTCGACATGCTGAGGATCGGACGGGACTACGGCGCGGAGTGGCTCTGCGCCGGAAAGCTCTCGAAAAAAGGACACCCGCACCATCCGCTGTATCTGAAAAAGGACGAGGAGGTCAGAGCGTTCGATATCGACGCTTATCTGGAAAAGCTATGAACGACAAGCTCAGGATCGCCGTCTGTCAGATCCGCACGGAACTCGACGGCGCAGAAACGATGAAAAAAGCCGCTTCTTTCGTGCGGCGCGCGGCCGAGGGCGGCGCGGACTTCGCCGTACTGCCCGAGATGTTCAACTGCCCCTATTCCGGCAGATACTTCCGCCTTTTTGCTGCGGAGGGACATGAAAAAGCTGTAGAGGCCATGTCTTCCTGGGCAAAGGAAAACGGCGTTTATCTCATCGGAGGCTCCGTTCCCGAGACGGAAGGGGAGCGGCTGTACAACACCTGCTACGTCTTTGACCGCGAGGGCCGTCAGATCGCGAAGCACCGCAAGATACATCTCTTCGACGTGGATATCCCGGGTATGCGCTTCCGCGAATCCGCGACCTTTTCGCCGGGAGAAGAGATCACGGTCTTCGACACCGAGTTCGGAAAAATGGGCGCGGCGATCTGCTTTGACGTGCGCTTCCCAGAGTTGTTCCGCGCGATGGCCGTGCGCGGCGCAAAGGTCATCTTCCTCCCGGCGCAGTTCAACATGGCCACCGGGCCGGCGCATTGGGCGGAGACGCTCAAGATCAGAGCCGTGGACAACGAGCTCTTTTTCGTCGGCGCCTCGGCCGCGCGCTATGAGGGCTTCGACTATGAATGCTGGGGCCATTCCGTCGTATACGATCCCTTCGGGATCGCGCTCGCCGCGGCGGACGAGACTGAGCAGATCCTCTTTGCGGACCTCGATCTGAGGCGCATCGACGAGGTGCGCGCGCAGCTGCCGACCTTCCTGCATCTGAGACGCGAGCTTTACACGGTGGCGGAATGAAGATCATCGAGGCAATAAAAGCATATGCCCCCTGCTGCGAGCAGGAGGCGCAGGACAAGGCCGTGATCCTGGATTATCTCGCGAAAAACCCGGATGCGTTTTATCGCAGCGATCCGATCGCGCACATGACGGCCTCGGCCTGGATCGTGAATCGGGATCGGACAAAGGTCCTGATGGTCTATCACCGGATCTACGATTCCTGGTCCTGGACCGGCGGGCACGCCGACGGGGAGGAGGACCTGCTCGCCGTCGCGCTGCGCGAGGCGCGCGAAGAGACCGGTCTCCGCAAGGTCCGCGCGGTCAGCGAAGAAATCTATTCGCTGGAGGTGCTGACGGTAGACGGCCACGAAAAGCGCGGCGCGTATGTACCGAGCCACCTGCATCTGAACGTGAGCTATCTGCTGGAGGCGGACGAGGACGAGGAGCTTCAGGTCTGCGAGGAGGAGAACAGCGGCGTAAAATGGTTCACGCTGCACGACGCGCTGCAGGCCTCGACGGAGCCGTGGTTCGTCGAAAGGATCTACAAAAAGCTCAACGACAAGCTGGAAAAGCTGAAATAAAAAAGCTTCGGCAGATTCTGCCGAAGCTTTTTGGTTTTACAGAGAAATGATCACTCTTCGTGAACGGCATTGACGTCTTCAAAGATGGCCGTGCGGACAAGGCCCATGAAGAGCGGGGCGAAGAGGATAAAGGCAAGATAGAGCAGGAAGGCGGCGATCGCGAAGATCCAGCCGATGTACGGGATGCGGCCGAGAAGAACGAGGACGATCATGGCAAGGAAGAATCCGAGCACGCACAGGACGTCCGCGCCGAAGAGCTTGCCCTTGTAGCCGTCGGTCATGCGCATGGACTTCTTCAGCGCCTCGGTGGCGGAGATCTCCTTGTCGGTGAGCAGGATATAGGGAACGAAGCAGTAGGCATAGGCCTTGATAATGTTCATGACCGGGACGAAGGCCCAGATCAGCGTCCACAGCTCCTTCCAGCACATGCCCGCGCCGTTGCGGACGACCTCTTCCTTTTTGAAGCCCTTGAAGAGCTGCACGCTGTGTACTTCCTCGCCGTGATAACCGCGAAGCAGCACGCCCGTGAAGCCCAGAGCGAGCACGAGAACGATCGGAATACTAATGATCGGGACGAAGGAGCCGAGCGAGGCGATCAGGCTCGCGATCAGAGAATACAGCAGAGACAGGCCCCAGAGCTTGATCGGCTTTTTAACCAGCACCGCAAAGGCCTTGCGGTAGTAGTCAAAGATACCGCCGATGGCGGGCTTGACCGCGGCGTATACCGGCGCGGCGGGCGGGACGGTCTGCTGCTGATCGGCGGACTGATACCAGCCGGCGGCGGGAGCTTCCTGCGGGGCGGGGACTTCCTCCGCGGCGGGCTCGGCCGAAACGGCCTCCGCGGCGACAGGCTCCTCGACGGCGGGCTCCGCCGGAACGGGCGTTCCGCAGACCGGGCAGAATTTGGCCTCCTCGGGGATGGGGTTGCCGCAATTCGAACAAAGTGACATTTCGCACCTCCAGTTGAGTTTATAAAACTAATATAGTACCGGAAGTCTCAAGTTTCAACGCCTTTCGACAGAAATTTATAGTTTCTTAAGAAAATAGCAGATCCTGCCGTTTCCGGCAGGATCTGCTTGCTGTTTTTTGAGCGCTCAGCCGCCGAACACGGAGAGCAGGAAGCCGGCCGCGATGGCCGAACCGATAACGCCGGCCACGTTCGGGCCCATGGCGTGCATCAGCAGGAAGTTGGACTTGTTGTAGCGGCGTCCCACGTCCTGGCTCACACGCGCGGCCATCGGCACCGCGGACACGCCGGCCGAGCCGATCAGCGGATTGATGCGGCCGCCGGAGGTCTTGTACATGATGATGCCGCCGATCAGACCGCCCGCCGTGGAGATCGCGAAAGCGATCAGGCCGAGGAGGATGATCTTGATCGTGTCCAGCGTCAGGAAGTTCTGCGCCACCATCGTCGCGCCGACGGAGGTCGCGAGGAAGATCGTGACGATATTCATCAGCGCGTTCTGCGCCGTGTCGGAGAGACGGTCGGTCACGCCGCATTCGCGGAAGAGGTTGCCCAGCATCAGGCAGCCGATCAGCGGAGCGGTCGAGGGCAGGAGCAGGATGACGAAGGTCGCGACAACGATCGGGAAGACGATCTTCTCGGCCTTGGAGACCTCGCGGGTCTGCTCCATCTTGACGACGCGCATTTTCTCCGTCGTCAGGGCCTTCATGATCGGCGGCTGGATCATCGGGATCAGCGCCATATACGAATAGGCCGCTATCGCGATAGGACCGAGCAGCTCGGGCGCCAGCTTGGTGGTCAGATAGATGGCGGTAGGACCGTCGGCCCCGCCGATGATGCCGATGGAGGCCGCCTGCGGGCCGGTGAAGCCCAGCAGCACCGCGCCGAAGAAGGCGATGAACACGCCAAGCTGCGCGGCGGCGCCGAGCAGCAGGCTCTTGGGGTTGGAGAGCAGGGGACCGAAGTCCGTCATCGCGCCGACGCCCATGAAGATCAGCGAGGGGTAGATGCCGGCCTTGACGCCGATGTAGAAAAAGTCGAGCAGTCCGGCCTCCCGCATGATGGCGCCGTAGCTGTGATAAATGGGGCTTGTCTCATCGAGAAAAGCCGCCCAGAGTTCCGGGTGATACATCGCGTTGTCGCTCATGTTCACGAAATAACTCAGATTCGAGAGCAGGCAGCCGAAAGCGATGCCGCAAAGGAGAAGCGGTTCAAATTTCTTGGCGATGCCAAAATAGAGCAGAACGAAGGCGATGGCGATCATGACGAGATTCTTCCAGCCGCCGGCAGCGAAGAAGGCGGCGAAGCCGGACTCCATCGCCAGGTTCCGCAAGGTTCCCAGTATATCCATCCAAAGCCCTCCGTTACGCGATCACAACGAGCGGCGAACCGGTCTCGACGACCTGGCCCTTGGAAATCGCGATCTGAGCGACCGAGCCGGCCTTGGGAGCGACGATCTCGTTCTCCATCTTCATGGCCTCGAGGACGATCAGCACGTCGCCTTCCTTGACCTTCTGGCCCAGCGTGACGTTGATCTTGAGGATGTTGCCGGGCATCGGGCTCTTGACGACCTCGCCGGCGGCAAGAGCAGCTGCGGCGGGAGCCGGAGCGGGAGCCGCGGCCGCGGGAGCGGCGGCGACAGGCGCGGCGGGAGCCGGAGCGGGGGCTGCGGCCGCGGGAGCAAAGGCCTCGTACTCGTCGACGAGCATGGCCTCGCCCTGCTCGACCTCGACCTCGTAGGTGCGGTTATTCAAAGTGACTTTATACTTCATTTCTTCTCTTCCTCCTTGATCTCACGGATGGACAGGAAGCGCAGCTCGTTGAGCGGCTTGCCCGTGGCGTCGGCGACGATGGCCATGATCATGGCGGCGTCCTTCGGGTCGGTGTCGTAGAGCTTGAGCTCGCCCGCGGTGCCCTTGGCCTTCGGGCCCTCGCGCTTGGCGGGAGCGGCCTCCTCGACCGGGACGGCGGCGGGAGCGGGGGCGGCGCTCTTCTTCGGGGCCATGAGCTTGCCCTGGATCAGGACGACGACCATCAGCAGCACCAGACCGAGAAAGACCACCAGATATCCCAGCAGCGCGGTCAGCGCCGCGTTCGGGATCGAGATGTTGATAAGATCCATCATCTCAGGCCTCCGTGATCGTATAGCGCACGATCTTTTCTTCTCTGGCCTTGCGCTCCTCGAAGAACTTTTCCGCGACCTGCGGGAAGGAGATATAGCTCAGCACGTCCTCCTCGCAGCGGGCGGTGTCGCCCAGCTTCTCCTGCGCCTTTTCAAAGGCGTCGTTCGGCAGCGTGTCGGCATAGCGTCCCTCGACCGGCTTGAGATCGCCGAGGATCTTGGCGCGGACCTCTTCGTTGATCGGCGCGGGGGTCTTGCCGTATTCGCCGCGGCAGTAGGCCTTGATCTCGGCGCCCACGTTCTTGTAGCGCTCGCCGGCGAGGACGTTCTGCACGGCCTGGGTTCCGACCAGCTGGCTGGTGGGCGTGACGAGCGGGGGATAGCCCATGTCGGCGCGCACGCGCGGCGTCTCGATCAGGGCCTCGTCGAACTTGTCGAGCGCGTTGAGGCTCTTGAGCTGGCTGAGGAGGTTCGAGAGCATGCCGCCCGGGATCTGATAGGTCAGGCAGCGGGTGTCCGTCGCCATGGAGATCGGGTTGAGCGTGCCCTTGGCGAGAAAGTCGGCGCGCAGGGGCTTGAAATAGTCGGCCATCGCGTTGATGGACTTCTCGTCAAGATCGACCTCATAGCCGAATTCCTTGAGCGCGTAATACAGCGTCTCCGTCGCGGGCTGGGAGGTGCCGCCGGAGAAGGGGGAGATGGCCGTGTCGATCACGTCGGCGCCGGCCTCGATGGACTTGAGATAGGTCATGAAGGCAAGGCCCGTGGTGCAGTGGGTGTGCATCACGACGGGCAGATCCACCGCGTCCTTGATCGCCGAGACGAGATCGTAGGCGGCCTTCGGCGTGAGGATGCCGGCCATGTCCTTGATGCAGATCGAGCCCACGCCCATGCGGGAGAGCTCCTTGACCATCTCGACGTATTTCTCGCGGGTGTGCACGGGGCTGGTGGTGTAGGAGATCGCGCCGGAAGCCATGGCGCCGGAGCCGACGGCCTCCTCAACGGCGACCTTCAGGTTGTCCAGGTCGTTGAGCGCGTCAAAAATGCGGATGATGTCGATGCCGTTGCGGACGGCGGCGCGGACGAAGCGGCGCACGATGTCGTCCGGATAGTGCTTGTAGCCCAGGATGTTCTGGCCGCGAAGCAGCATCTGCAGCTTCGTGTTCGGCAGCTTCTGACGGATCTTGCGCAGGCGTTCCCAGGGGTCCTCGTTGAGGAAGCGGAGGCACACGTCGAAGGTGGCGCCGCCCCAGCATTCGACGGAGTAGAAGCCCGCCTTGTCGATCGTGTCGAGAATAGGCTCGAACTGGTCGTAGCCAAGCCTGGTCGCGATCAGCGACTGGTTGGCGTCGCGCAGCACGGTCTCGGTAAACTGTACTTTTTTCATTGCTCCTCCTGTGAAGAAAGATTTCGAATAAACGGTGAAAATTCGCTTGATAACATTATAACATTTCAACAAAATAAATCCAGTACGGATTTATTGTTTTTACATTCAGCCGAGAAAAACGGGAAAAAGCAATAATCCGGATGGTGAAAATTGTGTAGTATTGCCATAAAAAAGCTCCTGCGGACCAAATGGCCCGCAGGAGCGGAAAACACAGAGGCGGATCAGCGTCACGCAACACGGCGTGCGATAAAGCCGCGCGTGTTGTAGTAGCCGCCGAGCTCGGAGATGATGACGCCGGTGGTATAGGTGGAGGAGTGGATGAAGCGGTTGTTGCCGATGTAGATGCCGACGTGACCGATATAATCCGCGCTGGAGTAGAAGCAGAGCAGATCGCCGGGCTGGAGAGCGGAGATATCCACGGCGACGCCGTTTCTGGCCTGGTCGCAGGCAACGCGGTTGAGCGTGATGCCGAAGTGGCCGTAAACATAGGTCGTGAAGCCGGAGCAGTCAAAGCCCGTGCTGGGCGAGGTGCCGCCCCAGGTGTAGGGATATCCCTGATACTGCAGTGCGAATTCCACGATCTGGCGGCCGATCTCGGAGGAGTTCGGATCGTCGCCGACCACGGCGACGCTGCCCTCGGCCACATACTGTCCGTAAACATAACCGGACTGGCCGTTGATGATGACGGCCTTCCATTCGCCGGAAGTGCCCGTGATCGTGAGAGCCGTGCCGTAGCTGTACTCGCCGAGGATATCATGGCGCGTGGACGGGCCGCTGCGGAAGCGGACGTCGTTGCCGGTGATGTAACCCGGGATGGAAGTCGTCGAAGGCGGAGCGGTGGGCGCCGGCGTGGGTTCGGGCGTGGGCTCGGGCTGCGATTCGTTGGGTACGTCGCCGCCGTCGTCGTTGACGACGTAGGCGCTGTAGACATAGCCGGAGCGGCCGCCGATCGTGACGGCGTACCATTCGCCGGAGCGGCCCGTGATCGTCAGGGCCGTGCCGTTGTCAAGACAGTCGTAGATCGCATAGTAGGTGGACGGACCGCTGCGGAAATAGACGTAGTCCCCGCTGATATGGCCCGCCTTGCTGCCGGTCGGCGTAACAACGATCGGGTCGGGAGCGGGAGTGGGAGCGGGCGTCGGAGCGGGCGTGTCCTGCGCGGGCGCAGCGCCGCCGAGCGTGACATAGTCGGCGTACATATAGCCGGACTGCCCGTAGATCACGACGGCGTACCATCCGTCGGTGCTCCCCGTTACGGTGAGGGCCGTGCCGCTGTTGTACTCGCCGAGAATGGAATAATCCGTACCCGGACCGCTGCGGAAGCGGACGTACATGGCGTTGACCGTGCCGGAAGTGCCTTCGGCCGCGGCGGCGGGGCCGGACGCGGGAACATCGGCAGGAGCCGCATCCCCGTACACGCTCAGATAGGCCGAGCTGATGAAGCCCGACCGACCGTCATATGTAACGGCATACCATTCGCTGTTGGAACGGTCGGTGACCGTGACGACGGTCCCCTTCGGCAGACAGTCGTAAATGGCGTATTCCGTGCTTGGACCGGAGCGGAAATTGACGTAGCTTCCGGTGATTTCCGCCTCCTCCGCAAAGACCGAGACGGTCAGCAGGATACAGAACAGCGCCGCGAATATCAGTGTTTTCAGTACTCTCTTTCGCATCTCTCTGTATGATCCTTCTTTTATTTATCTGGAGGCAAGAGCCCTTTCAAGCCAGACGACGGCGACGTCGATCGCATCGTAGAGACTGTCCTTCTCGCTTTTCTTCACGACCCGGTCGCGGGATTTGATCGAGGGATCGGTGAGCTGGAGCTGGACGGAGACCTTTGTGGCGACGTCGAGATCCTTGACTTTCTTGGTGTCGAGGATCTGGAGCATGGCAATGTACTTGTCGGCAAAGCTGCCGTAATAGATGATATTGTCCTTCCTCTGAAGAGGATGGCCCTTATACATCAGTTTTCCTGCCAATGGTAGCACCTCCGGTTTGTAATCGAAATGTAACACAATTAAAGTAATTTGTCAATAAGAATATTATGGTAACTCCGTCCGGAGCTGCGAGGCGATCCGATGCGGATCGCCTCGGCCACGCCGGAAACGAAGCTCTCCCGCAGGCGCGGCGGTTCAGGACGTCAGCCGTCTCCGCCCTCGGCCTCTGCGGCAGCTGCGGCCGCCTCTGCGGCCAGAGCTTCCTCCTCGGCGCGGGTCTGCTCCTCGAGAGCGGGATGCAGGTCGCCGAAGAGATAGCTGTCGCCGCCGATATACGGCCAGGGGAAGGAACGGTATTCCAGCCCGGAATGCACGCGGATCATCACGTCGTGCCAGATCCTGGCCGCGGGATTGTTCCATACGTTGATCGTTTCGGGAATGTCGTATCCGGTCCAGACGGCGGCCACGTAATAGGGCGTGCAGCCGACGAACCAGCGGTCCTTGTTCTCGCCGGAGGTGCCGGTCTTTCCGGCGACCGGCATCGTGCCGAGATACGCCGCGCCGCCCGTACCGGATTCGACCGCGTTCTGCATCATGTAGGTCATGACGTAGGCGGTGTTCGGCTTGAAGGCGACGATCGTCCTGGGCGTGTTGTCGATCACGATATCGCCCTTGGAGTCGGTGATGCGGGTGTAGGTGCGCGAATAGGTGAAAATACCGTCGTTGACGAAGGCGGAGTAGGCCTGGGCCATCTCGCGCACGGTGATGCCGTTCGTGAGCTGACCGAGCGCCATCGGCGCGTAGGAGGCGTCGTCGGGAACGACGCTCGTCACGCCCAGCCTCTCGCGCAGGAAGTTGTAGCAGGTCTCGGGGCCGAGCTTGTCGACGATCTGCGCCGAGACCGTATTGAGCGAGAGCGTCAGCGCGTCGTAGATCGTGACGATGCCGTAGTTTTCCCAGCTGTCGTTGTGGGGAAACCAGCTCGTACCGGTGAGATACATGTCGGACGAATCGTTGACCAGCGTGTTCGGCGTAAGACCCAGCAGCTCGACGGCGGGACCGTAGACCGAGATCGGCTTGATGGCCGAACCGGGCGGGCGCTGCGAGCCGGTGGCGCGGTTGAGCGGGAAATTCTGCGTCTTTTCGCCGACGCCGCCGCTCAGCCCCTTGATCTCGCCGGTGTAGGGATCCATGACGACGATCGCGCTCTGCAGCTGCTTGTCAGTGCCGTAGGTCGTGGGGATGTTGTCGATGTTCTGATAGATGCTGTCGATGTTCGCCTGGATCCGCTCATCGAGGCAGCAGAAGATCTGATAGCCGCCGTTGTATACCAGATGGCGCGCGGCTTCCTTGCTGATGCCCTTGCGCTCCATCAGGTCCTCCGTCACGTCCGCGATGACGACTTCCTCGTAATAGGTGTAGATGTCCTGCGTATAGGTGGCGTTCTCACGGTAGACGAAGTTCAGCGGCTCGGCGACCGCGTTCCGGTATTCCTCATAATTGATGAAGCCCTGCTCGTACATCTCGTGCAGGATGGTCTCCTGCCGCTGCTTGTTGGCGGACAGATCATAGAAGGGATCGTACTGCGTGGGCTTGTTGGTGATGCCTACGATCGCGGCGCACTCGGCGAGCGTGAGATCCGAAACGTCCTTGCCGAAATAGGTCTGCGCGGCGGTCTGCACGCCCCAGCAGCCCTCTCCGAAGTAGACGGCGTTGAGATACCATTCGATGATCTCGCGCTTGTCGTACTTTTTCTCGAGCTCCAGCGCGCCGAAGATCTCGGAGAGCTTGCGCTGGACGGTCACTTCGTTCTTCCCGGTCAGGTTTTTGATGAGCTGCTGCGTGATCGTGGAGCCGCCGTAGGTGTCCGACATGCGGGCGAACATTTCCACGAACGCTCCGGCGGTGCGGTACCAGTCGACGCCCTTGTGTTCGTAAAAGCGCTTGTCCTCGATCGAAACAAGGGCCTTCTCCATGTACCAGGGGATCTTGTCATAGTCGACCCAGATGCGCTTTTCTTTACCGGTGAGCGTCACGAGCTGCTTCCAGCCGCCCGTGGAGTCGGTGTACCAGATGGTGCTCGATTCGCTGAGCTGATAGTCCTCCAGCGAGATGTCCAGGGTGGAGCTCAGACAGCTTTTGACATAGTAGGCGAAGATACAGGCGAAGATCAGCCCCGTCAGGATGAAGACCAGCAGGACGGAACCGAAGACCTTGAGAATGGAACTGAGCGTGACGGAGACCGTGTCGATCGTCAGATCGGCGGCCTTGGCGGCCACCTCGCCGCGGTCTATCCTGCGCAGCCTGCCCCAGAGGGCTTTGAAGTCGATCCTGCGGATCTTGAAGCTGTGCTTGTTCGATTTATCTTCCATCTATCTGAAAACACCTCCCGGCGGACAAGGATCGCGCATAGTCTTTTCCATCTTATACTGAGCCTGTATTATATCACAGCTTGGCAAAGAAGGGTAGCGTTTTTATGAATTTTTAAGGAAGGAGGCGAAATCAGGAAAGTAGCCGTCTTCCGATAAAGCCGGGGAGATATAATTTTACCCTTTTTGCGGCATACTCATAACAAACGAAAAGATCGGGAGGCGCGGAAATGAAAACAGGAGGAAGGATCGCGCTGCTTGCCGTGATGATCGCGCTGGCGTTTTCGGCCGCGTGGGGCGCGGCGGGAACGATCCGAAGAACGGAGGAGCGGATCCCGGCGGAGGTCTATGCGCCGTATCAGGCGAAGAGCGGAC
>JBGUZD010000042.1:0-15523 GCA_045222695.1 Candidatus Limivicinus sp. | reverse complement strand
GAGGCCCGCTTCCAGATCCTCGACGAGATCCTCCTCAAGGCCATCCCCGAGCCCAGACACGAGCTCGCCAAGACCGCCCCGAAGATGATCCAGATGAAGATCAACCCCGACAAGATCCGCGAGGTCATCGGCACCGGCGGCAAGGTCATCCAGAAGATCACGGCCGACACCGGCTGCAAGATCGACATCAACGACGACGGCTTCATCTTCATCGCCTCCAGCGATATCGAGGCCTGCCGCGCCGCGCGCAAGATCATCGAGGACATCGTCTTCGAGCCGGTCGTCGGCGCGCTGTACTACGGCGAGGTCAAGCGCGTGATCTCCAACCTCGGCGCCTTCGTGGAGCTCGCTCCCGGCAAGGATGCGATGTGCCACATCAAGGACCTCGAGTTCAAGCGCACCGAGAAGGTCGAGGACGTGCTCAACGTCGGCGACAAGACCTGGGTCAAGTTCACCGGCATCGACGAGAAGGGCCGCTGGAACATCTCCCGCAAGGAAGCGCTCAAGGAGCGCGGCGAGGCCTGAGGCTTCTTCGCTGCGGCGAAAAACGCTGCGAGGCTTTTTCAGACAAAAACCCTCCCTTTCCGCTTTTTACGGAAAGGGAGGGTTTTTGTTTTTCGAGCCTTATTTTATTTTCCCGCGGCAGTAGAGCTTCACGGCCTCGGCCAGGAGCGGCCATTCGGCCTGCTCGGTCACGCGGCGGCGGAGCGTTTCGGCCGTGTCGTCCGGCGCCACGGCGACGGCGCGCTGGTCGATGATGCGGCCCACCCGCCCGTCGGCGTCGGCGACGAAGGAGGTCGCCCCCGTGAGCTTGCAGCCGCGCCGGAGCACGGCCTCGAACACGTCGTCCCCGCAGTCCTCGAAGGCGGGGCAGAGAGACGGCCAGGTGCCGATGATGCGGTCCCGGAACTGATAGGGGATCACGCCCAGCGGCACGTCGTAGTCGACGAGCAGCACCAGCTCGACGTCCATGTCCTTGAGCTTGTTCGCCACGGCCATGCTGTGCGTCGTCATCGTGGGGAAGAGGTCCGGGTCCACGACGTAGGCGGGGACCTTGGCGCTCAGCGCGCGCTGCATGACGTAAGCGTTCTTCTCCGGACAGATCACGGCGGAGAGCTCAAAATCCGGCAGCTCTCCGAAATACATCGCGTCGAGTACCGCCTGCAGCTTCTCGCCGTCGCCGGAAGCGAGCGCGGCCGCCCGAATCATAAGCCCTCACCCCTCTCTTGCTTTGCGCCGAAAATCAAGGTATAATCTAATCCAATATTATACTCATTCCCGCACACATGGTCAAGTAAGGAAAGCCTCGTTATGACAGAAATCTATCTGATCCGACACACCCAGGCCGAGGGCAACGTCTATCATGCCATGCAGGGCCACTGGGACGGCGACGTCACCGCGCTGGGCCTGCGGCAGCTCGACGCGCTCGCCGAACGCTTCCGCGGCGTGAAGCTCGACGCGCTCTATTCCAGCGATCTGCGGCGCGCGATGCTCACCGCCGACGCGCTCCGGCGCTTCCGGCCGATGGAGCTGCACACGCGCTTCGACCTGCGCGAGATCAACGTCGGTCCCTGGGAGGCGCGCTTTTTCGCCGATATCCAGCACGAGCAGCCCCGCGAGGCGGAGCTTTTCCTCCACCGCGCCGAGGACTTTTTCCTCCCTGGCGCCGAGCGCTACGGCGACGTGCGCCGCCGCGCCTCCGCCGCGCTGGAAGCGATCGCCCGCGAGAACGAGGGCAGGGTCGTCGCCGTCGTCAGCCACGGCGTAACGATCCGCTGCCTGCTCTCCCACATACTGGGGAAGCCGCTCGACGACCCGACGCTGCCGATCTGCGGCAACACGGGCGTGACGCACCTGTTCTTCGAGGACGGGCGCTATACCGTCGACTATATCAACGACTGCGCGCACCTGGCCATGCTGGACCTGCCGGAATGGGACCGGACGCCCAACCTGCGCGCCGAGCCCTTTTCCCCCGCCGCGGAGGCCGCCTTCTACACCGCCTGCTACGCCGACGCCTGGCAGAGCGCCCACGGCACGCTCGAGGGCTTCTCGCCCGAGACCTATCTCGCCGCGGCCGAGAGCCATCACCGCGCCGACGAGGGCTGCGTGCTGCGCTTCTTCGAGGGCGACAAAAGCGCCGGTCTGCTCGATCTCGATCCGAAGCGCGGCGCTCACGCCGGCTGCGGCTGGATCAGCCTGCTGTATCTGGACGCGGAATACCGCGACCGCGGCCTGGGCGTGCAGGTCCTCGGCCGCGCGCTGATGTACTTCCGCCTGCGCGGCCGCCGCGCCGTGCGCCTGCAGGCCGCGGAGGACAACGCCGCCGCGCTGCGCTTTTACGAAAAGCACGGCTTCCGCCGTCTCTCGAGCGAGAACGGGCGCTTCGGGAAGCTGTATCTGATGGAATACCGATTCGGAGAGAGCCATGTTTGACCGTCCCGCCAAAATCGAATATCTCCCGATCGCGCCGGAGCGGCGCGTGCTCGTCGTCGCGGACGTGCACGGCAACCTGCCCTATCTGCGCGGCGTGCTGGAGATGGCCTCCTTCGGCGGCGACGACCTTGTGATCTTCGACGGCGACTTCCTCGAAAAGGGGGAGCAGAGCCTCGACACGCTGCGCCTGGTCATGCGCCTGTGCGCCGAGGGACGGGCAAAGGCCGTCTGCGGCAACTGCGACGGCTGGTCCGACATCTTTTCGATGAACGCGCGCGAGGAGGCGCAGACCCTGCACTATCTCTCCTGGCGGCGCCGCGGGCTCGTCTGGGACATGTGCCGCGAGCAGGGGCTCGACCCTCTCTCGACGGATTTCGCCCTCGTCAAGGCCGCGCTGCGCGGGGCCTACGCCGACGAATGGGCCTTCCTCGCAGCTCTGCCCCACGCCATCGAGAGCGAGCGCTTCCTCTTCGCCCACTCGGGCGTGCACGCGGACAAGCCGCTCGCGGCGCACACGGCGGCCGAGCTCGTGAAATACGACAACTTCCTCGGCAGCGCCGGGCGCTTCGACAAGTGGCTGATCGTCGGCCACTGGCCGGTCGTGCTCTACCACGAGAACATCGTGGACGCGAACCCGATCGTCGACCGCGAACGGCACATTGTCTCGATCGACGGCGGCTGTGTGCTCAAGGACGACGGCCAGCTCAACGCGCTCGTGCTCCCGCGCACGGAGACGGAGGATTTTTCGTGGTACGCCTACGACCCCTTCCCGACCGCGCGCGTGAAAAACGATCAGGCGGAGGGCGGGCGTTCGTACTACATCCGCTGGGGCGACAGCGAGGTGCGCGTGCTGCGCCGCGGAGAGGAGTTTTCGTATTGCCGCCACCTCCGCACGGGCTATGAGATGGAGATCCTGACGAAGTATCTCTTCACGGACGGGGAGATCACCGGCTGCAACGACTGCACGGACTACGTGCTGCCGCTGCGCGCGGGGGACGAGGTGAAGATCGTCGAGCGCACGTCGCGCGGATACCTCGTCAAGCACAAGGGCGTCTCCGGCTGGTACTTCGGCGAACTGGAGGAGGATTGACATGCCGCAGCTTTCCGCCCCGGCGGCATCTTATCTGCTCGTCCTCATGGCCGTGATGAGCGTTTTCCTCTTTGCGATGATGGGCCTTGACAAAGGAAAAGCCAGACGCGGGAAATGGCGCGTCAGCGAAAAGACGCTGTTCGTCTTCGCGCTGCTCGGCGGCGCTCTCGGCGGCACGGCGGGGATGTTTTTATTCCGCCACAAGACGAAGCATCGGACTTTCCGCCTCGGCTTTCCGCTGCTCGCCGCGGCGCAGCTCGCGCTGCTGGCGTGGCTGTATCTCAAACAATAAAAGAGAGTGCCTCCGACGGCACTCTCTTTTATTATTCCTCGTCCAGAATGGCGTCGCTGCGGAACAGCAGCGAGACGCACCAGAGCGCGGCCAGGCCGACCAGCGTGTAGACCACGCGGCTGACCGTGGCGGTCTGCCCGCCGAAGAGCCAGGCGACGATATCAAAGCGGAACAGCCCGACGCTGCCCCAGTTGACGCCGCCGACGATCAGCAGCGCGAGGGCGATGCGATCCATGAGCATAGAAAACTCTCCTCTCGATGTGGTTTCCATCTCATTATGCCCCTCAAAACAAAAAAATATGCGTTCGACAAAACTGGTGCGCCTTCGCTCTTTACAAGGCGGGAAAAAAGAAGTATCTTGTGTTCATCCAGGGGTCTCCTTGCAAAAGGAGACCGGCTCATATCTTTATCCCACACCCTGTTTTCGCGGATCGGAATCTTTTTTCCCGGTCCGCATCTTTTTTTGCGCGGGACGAAAAAAGAGGAACGGCTTTCTCCGTTCCTCTTTTTTATTATATTATTTTGCCCGGAAGACGTAGCGGTTGATCCTCACGGTCCTGTCCTTGAGCGGGAGGTAATCCTCCACGGTATCGACGTATTCGCCGCCGCATTTTTCGATCACGCGCCTCGAGCCGACGTTTTCGACCATCGCGGCGATCCGCACCTCGGCAAAGCCCTGCGAGAACAGGTAGTCGAGCAGACGGCGGCAGGCCTCGGTCATGACGCCGCGTCCCCAGTAGGGCCGCGAGAGGTTGTAGCCGAGGACCGGACAGCCGTCCTCATAGCGGACCACGTCGATCCCGCCGATAAGCTTGTTTCCCTCTTCCTTGAGCTCGATCGCGAAATTCAGCCGCTCGGGCCGCTCGTATTCCGCGACCCAGCGCGCGAGCAGCGCCTTCGTGTCCTCGACGCTTTTGTGCGTGGGCCAGGTGAGGTACTTCGTGACCTCGTCGTCGCCGGTCCAGCCGGCGAACATCGCCTCGGCGTCGTCGAGGCGGAAGGGCCGCAGCCGCAGCCTTTCGGTCTCCAGCGTCGGTTCCATCAGTACGCCACGCCCCAGTAGATCATGTGCCTGGCGGGCTTGCCGCAGCAGGCGCAGACCTCGCTTAAGCTTTCCTGCTCGAGGGGCATGCAGCGCGAGGACATCCCGGCCTTTTCCTTCATGTCCAGCTCGCACTGCAGCTCGCCGCACCACATCGTCTTGATAAAGCCGCCGTTCTTCTCCTGCAGGGCCTTCGCCTCCTCGATCGAGGACGCGGCGAAGATGTGCTCGTCAAGGTTCTTCTTCGCTTTGGCGTACATGCCCTCGTACACGAGACGCAGCTGCTCCTGCGCGGCGCTCTCGAGCTCGGAGAGCGCGACGAAGCTCTTCTCGCCGTCGTTGCGGCGCACCATCACGCACTGGCCGTTCTCGATGTCGCGCGGGCCGATCTCGACGCGCAGCGGCACGCCCTTCATCTCGTACTGGGCGCACTTCCAGCCCATCGAGTTTTCGGAGTCGTCCACCTTCGCGCGCAGCCCGGCGGCGAGCAGACGGTCGCGAAGCGCGTTCGCGGCCTCGAGCACGCCCGGCTTGTGCTGCGCCACGGGCAGCACGATGACCTGGATCGGCGCGACGGCGGGCGGCAGCACCAGGCCGTTGTTGTCGCCGTGGGCCATGATGACCGCGCCGATCATGCGCGTGGTCGAGCCCCAGGAGGTCTGGAAGGGGTACTGCAGCGTGTTGTCGCGGCCCGTGAAGGTCACGTCGTAGGCGCGGGAGAACTTGTCGCCGAAGTAGTGCGAGGTCGCGCCCTGCAGGGCCTTGTGGTCCTTCATCAGGCACTCGACGGTGTAGGTGGCCTCGGCCCCGGCGAACTTCTCCTTGTCGGTCTTGCGGCCGCGGACCACGGGGATCGCGAGGACCTTTTCAAAGAAGTCGGCGTAGCAGTTGAGCTGCTGCTCGGTCTCGGCCTTCGCCTCCTCGGCGGTCTCGTGGATGGTGTGGCCCTCCTGCCACCAGAACTCGCGCGAGCGCAGGAAGGGGCGGGTGGTCTTCTCCCAGCGGATGACGGAGCACCACTGGTTGTAGAGCATGGGCAACTCGCGGTACGAGTGCAGCACGCGCGACCAGTGGTCGCAGAACATGGTCTCGGAGGTCGGACGGAAGGCCAGACGCTCCTCCAGCTCCTCGCTGCCGCCCTGGGTGACCCAGGCGACCTCGGGCGCGAAGCCGTTGACGAGCTCGCCCTCCTTTTTCAGCAGGCTCTCGGGGATCAGGACGGGCATCGCCACGTTTTCGTGGCCGGTCTTTTTGAACTCCGCGTCCATGATGCGCTGCATGTTCTCCCAGATCGCGTAGCCGTACGGGCGCAGGATCGTGAAGCCCTTGACGGACGCGTACTCCACCAGCTCCGCCTTGCGGCAGATGTCGGTGTACCACTGGGCGAAATCCACCTCCATATCGGTGATCTGCTCGACTCTCTTCTCCTTGGCCATGTGAAGAACTCCTCTCTTCTCCGCCGCGCGGGCGGAGCGGTACGATACGAATAACACAACGGGAAACGCCCGAGGGGGCGTTTCCCGTTGGCAGAACAGTATTTTATAATGTCGTCTGTGCCTTGTCAAGTGCGCGGGGCATTATTTCTCGACAAGATGCACGTTCACGTGCGCGTAGCTCATCGCCACGCCGTTGCGCGCAAAGCTCTCGCGCACCTTTTCGTTGAGCGAGAAGTGCACGTCCCAGTAGTCGGCGTTCTTCACCCACACGCGCACCACGTATTCCACGACGCTTTCCTTGTACTCGTTCAGCGCCACGAAGGGGGCGGGATCGTCGAGGATGCGGCCGTCCGCCTGGATGACCTCCATGATCGCGCTCTTGACCTTCTCGGTGGGCTCGCTGTACGCGGCGCAGAAGAGCATGTCCACGCGGCGCAGGGGATCGGCGCTGTAGTTGTTGATCGCCGAGCCGACCACGTCGCTGTTGGGGATGGAGATCACGACGTTGTCGAGCGTGTTGATCGTCGTGTAGAGCAGGCCGATGCTGCGGACGACGCCGGTCTTGCCGGCGACCTCGACGAAGTTGCCCTCGGCGAAGGGATGGGTCATCAGCAGGGTCAGCCCGGAGAAGAGGTTGCCCAGCAGGCCCTGTACGGACAGGGACAGCGCCAGGCCTGCCACGCTCAGCAGCGCGACCAGCGAAGCCGTGGGGATGCCCAGCTCGCCCGCGATGATGATCACGGCGATGACCCACAGCGCGATCTTTACGGCGGAGAGCAGGAAGTTCTTCATGGTCCGGCCCATCTTCTTGGCCCCGTTCAGAGCGCGGGAGACGAGCTTGAGGATGATGCTGATGACGATCAGGCAGACGAGGAAGGTGATGAGCGCGCCGAAGAGCGTGCTCAGCGGCATCGTGCCGATGTAGACGTCTTTGAGGCTTTCAAGAAATGGCATAGAATTCCCTCCGTTTCAAAAAAGTGTGGCTGTTACCGTCTATCAGCATACCACAACGCGCCCCGCTCAGACAAGAGAAAATGCGGGCCCGGGCGCAAATAGTCTCTTTTTTTGGTTTTCAGCGCGCTTCGACGGGTTTCTGCGCGTTTTTCTTGACCTTTCGGCGCTTTGCGGCTATAATAACGGAGTCCAAGCCATTGAAGCAATCGGAGGTGACTTCCATCAATAAACAGAAATTTCTGGCTGAGCTCGGCAAGCTGCTGACCTTCATGTACGAAGAGGACAGGCAGCGCGCGATGAGCCTGTACAGCCGGATGTTTGAAGAAGCCGGCGACGAGCACGCGCTGATCCAGGCGCTCATCTCCCCGACCCGGCAGGCGGTCGTCGTCGCGCGCGCGTACAACTCCAACCTCGGCAGGCTGTCGCTGAGCGCAGCGACCAAGGCCGCGCCGGAGGATCGGGATCAGAACGGCGTCCCCGATTACGTCCAGGCGATCGAAGGCGTGCGCGAGCAGGCCTGGGCCGACATGGGCATCCCCGCCGAGGCCGAGGAGATCGAAGAGGCCCCCGCCGAGGCCGAGGAGACCGAAGAGACCCCCGCCGAGACCGAGGAAGCCGAAGAGGCCCCCGCCGAGGCTGAGGAAGCCGAAGAGGCCCCCGCCAAGGCCGAGGAGACCGAAGAGGCTCCCGCCGAGGCCGAGGAAGCCGAAGAGGCTCCCGCCGAGGCCGAGGAGACCGAAGAGGCCCCCGCCGAGACCGAGGAAGCCGAAGAAGCTCCCGCCGAGGCCGAGGAGACCGAAGAAGCTCCCGCCGAGGCCGAGCCGGAAAAGAACAAGCCCGAGGGCATCGAGTTCTTCACGCTGCCCGAGGAAGGCAAAGAGACGCCGGAGAGCGGCACGCTCCTCGACGAGAACGCCTTCAACGTCAACAGCGACGCGCTCAGAAAGCCCCGCCGCAAGGCGAAGCCTTTCGCGCTGATCCTCTACATCCTGCTGGCCATCCCGCTGACGATCTGCGCCATCGCGGTGCTGCTCGTGCCGGCGCTGCTGTTCCTGGCGCTGTCCGTCGCGGCGATCATCTGCGGCGTGGTGTTGGTCAGCACGGCCTTCAAGGGCTTTGCGGTGTTCGCGGACATCATGGTGGTGCTCGGCGTGTCGATGGTGCTCTTCGCGCTGGGACTGCTCTTCCTGTGGACCGCGATTTGGTTCGTCGGAGGCGCGATCGTCGGCGTGGTGCACGGCGTCGCCGCGCTGTGTGAGAAGTGGTGCTACAAGGAGGTGCTCGAGGCATGAGAAAAATGTGGAGAGTGATCCTCTCGATCGTCCTCATCCTGATCCTGATCGGCATCATCGCCGTGGCCGTCGGCTTTCTGACCGGCGCGGACAGCGCCCGCATCTATCAGACGGCGGAAAACAACAACCTGATCAATCTGATCGTCCGGTATTACGACTGGGTCGTACAGGTCGTCAGGACCTACTGGACCGCCGTGTTCGGCGCGTAAGCACAGGAAACGAAAAGGAAGGGAAAGCGTTTGCTTTCCCTTCCTTTTTTTGCTGCGCGGGCCCCGGCGCGCGGCCTTTTTATGAGGTCAACGCCGGAGCCGCAGGATCCCGCGCTCGGCGAGGCGCTGGAGCATGGCGAAAAGCAGCGGGAAGACGATCATGCCCCACACGCCCCAGACGCGCCAGCCCACGTAGAGCGCGATAAGAGAGACGAGCGGGTGGATGCCGATCTGATCGCCGAGCAGCCGCGCCTGCAGCAGCTCGCGCGCCAGCGCGCCCAGACCCCAGCCGAAAAGCAGGGCCAGGCCCCGCCCCGGCTCGCCCAGGAGCAGCTCGCCGAGCGCCCAGGGCACGAGCACGATCCCCGTGCCGAATACGGGCAGCGCGTCGATGAGCGCGGTCACGGCCGCGAGCGGCAGCGCCGCGCGGACGTCCAGAAGCCAGAACAGGCCCAGCAGCTCGACGAAGCACATCCCCGCCAGGATCAGCTGGGCGCGCAGCCATCCGCCGAGACTGCCGCGCAGATCTGCGGCGATCTCCGCGGCGCGGCGGCGCGCGCCCTCCGGCAGGCGGGAACGGAGAAGCTCCAGCACGGCGGGATAAGACGCGGAGAAAAGAAACGCGCCCAGAAAAAGCGAGATCAGGAACAGCAGGATGCCGGGCGCGTGCTGCACGGCCGCGGCGGCCAGAGCGAGCAGCCGCGAGGAAAACTGCGCGGGCAGCTCTCCGAGCGCGGACTCGGCCGCGCGCAGCGCGGCGCGGAGCGGATCGGGAAAGCCCTCCGGCATCGAGGCGGCGAAGCGCGCGGCGCGCTCCTCCAGCGCGGCGGTCCTCTCGCCGAGCGCGCGTATGAGACGCGGCGCGACGCGCACAAAGGCGTCCAGCATCCCCGCGAGCCTTCCGGCAAGCAGCCACAGCAGCGCGCAGATCAGCCCCAGCGAAAACAGCGTCGTTACCGCGGCGGCCGCCCGCCGCGGCAGCCCGCGCCGCACGAGCAGCCGCACGGGCTTCTCCATCGCCGCGGCGAGGGCGAAGGCGAAGAAAAAGGGCGCGAGCGGCGGCAGGAGAAAGCGCGCTGCAAGCCACAGCGCCGCGCCGATCGCCGCCGCGGAGAGCGCTCTGCGCCCAAGATCCTCCCACGCCCGCATATGAGCCTCCGAAAAAAGTATTCTCTATTGTTTTTCCCCGGACCCGGCGGCTTCATACACGCGCGGCTCGCCGCATGTATAGAATGTATTGTCGAAAGCTCTCGCTCTCGGCAATCCATTGGAGGGAAAAACATGCTTACAGTCCAGAAATTCGGCGGCAGCTCGCTCGCCGACGCGGAGGGCCTGTGCCGCGCGGCGGCGCTTTGCATACGGGAGAGACAAAAGGGCCGCGACGCCGCGATGGTCGTCTCGGCCATGGGAGACACGACGGACGAACTGCTGGCGATGGCCTACAGCGTCTCCGCCGCGCCGAACGCGCGGGAACTCGACGCGCTCATGAGCACGGGAGAGAGCTCGTCCGCCGCGCTCGTCGCCATCGCGCTGGAGGCGCAGGGCCAGCGGGCGATCTCGCTCACGGGCTGGCAGAGCGGCGTCTTCACCGACGGGGTGCACGGCGACGCGCAGATCACCACGCTCACCTGCGCGCGCGTGCGCGCCGCGCTCGCCCACGGGATCGTCCCGGTGGTCAGCGGCTTTCAGGGCATCGACAGCAGCGGCGACGTGACCACGCTCGGCCGCGGCGGCTCGGACACGACGGCGGTCGCGCTCGCCGCGGCGCTGCGGGCGGAGCGCTGCGACATCTACACAGACGTCCCCGGCGTCTTCACGGCCGACCCGCGGCTCGTGCCCGGGGCGCGGCTGCTGGATAAGATCGACAGCCGCGATATGCTGCGCCTGAGCTACGCCGGGGCGCAGGTGCTCGAAAAGCGCTCGATGGAGCTCGCGCTCGAAAAAGGCGTGGACGTCTGTCTGCGCTCGTCCTCGGGCGAGGGCGAGGGCACGGCCGTGCGCGTGCTCGGCGAAGACGAGCGGCCGGAGCTCGGCGGTCTGGCCCTGCGGGGCGGGACGCTCACGCTCGTCGGCCGCGGCGCGCAGCGTCTGCTGCCGCGTCTGCAGCAAGCGCTCGAGGACGAGGGCGTCGAGATCCTCGGCAGCGCCCTCTCGCGCGACCAGATCAGCTTCGAGCTGCCGCCCGAGAAGGCGCTCTTCGCGCTGCGCACGCTCCACGCGCTGTGCTTTGAATGATTTGAATGATTTGAATGAACAGAAAAGCGGACGGATCCATGCGTAAAAGCGCCGGCGGCTTGAAAAAAACGGACCGGATGATATTTCATCCGGTCCGTCGTTTTATTCGATCGATCGTTCAGCTCTCGAGATCCTTCCAGGCGGCGCGGTTTTCCTCCGTGTCGTCCCAGAGCATCTTCGGATTGCGCTCGCACAGGCGGTTGGCCAGGCGGCGCAGATCCTTGGCCTCCTGCGCGGAGAAGAAGAGCGGATGCGTCTTCCCGTCGGCCGTGCAGATCACCAGCAGGCGCGCCAGGACGAGCTTGCCGAGCGCGACGCTGCGCTCATAGCTCCACACGACGTCCTTCCACTCGGCGCCCAGGCCGATGCGCGAGCCGAACAGGAAATCCTCCGTCAGACGCAGCTTGTCGTCCCGTTCCTTTTTGGCGGAGCGGTCTTCCAGCTGCCGCGCGGCCTCGCCGAGGCGCTCGCTTTCCTCCAGACGCACGAGCGCGGACCAGCCGGCCAGAAAGGGCAGGAGCCAGAAGAAAAGCGAGACGAGGAAGCCCAGCGCGAAGATCACGGCGAGCACCGTCCAGGCGGGGGCGCGTCCGGTCTCGGGCGGCACCTGCGCCTCCTCGACCAGACAGCAGCGGCCGAAGTTGAGGTCGAAGACCTCTTCGTCCATCGAAAAGACGTTCAGGAAATCCGCCTTGACCGCCTCGGGGATGAGCGTGCGCCGACCCGTCAGCCTGAACTGGCTGACAAAGGAATCGGGCTGGCTCCAGAGCGCCCGCTGCTGGGTCATCAGCGCGTAGGTCTCGCCGCTCACGCAGACGATGCGGAAGTAGTGGTCGATGTCCTCCGCGGCGTAATAGAGCTTTCCGTCCTCGCTCTGGCAGATCGCGTCGCTGACGGCGATCGTGGTGAGATAGACGAGCGCGCCCTCCTCCTCGGTCTCGGCAAAGGCCGGCGCGTCGGAGGGGATCGGCGGGGGATAGACCGGCTCGAACGCGGCGGTGGGAGGCGTATAAAAGGCGCACAGCAGCGTCGCGGCCAGCAGCAGCACGCACACGAGCGCGCGCCACGGGCCGGGGCCGATATAATTCAACAGTGTTTTTCTCTCGTCCATCACAGGCGTCCTTTCGCGAGATCGTGAGAAAGGCGGGACTTCGGAAAAAGTCCCGCCTACACTATACCCCGCGAAAGAGGAAAAAGCAAGGTTTACAATAATGAATTTTTCACATACCCCGGCACTTCTCCAGCAGGCGGGCTTTTTCGCGCTGCGCGTCCTTGAGCGCGACCTCCTCGGTCATGCCCCACTCGTTTTCCAGCAGGGCGATGATCCGCTCACAGGTCTCCGCGGCCTTCCGATACTCGCCGCGGATCTCCCAGATATCGGCGATCGCCGTGAGCTCGTCGGTAAAGCGCGGGCGGCGCGGCTCGGTCTCGAAGCTGCGCTCGTAAAGGGCGACGGCGCGGTCGTAGTCGCATTTGCGGGCATAATACTGCGCCGCCTCGAACAGACAGGCAAAGTCGTCCGCATGCTCCCGCACGAGGCGCTCCATGATCGCGTCGGCGCTCTTTTCGTCAAAGCGCGCGAGCGCGATATGGGCGCGGTAGACCTCGTTGATGACGGGCCTTGTGTCGGGCAGAGCGCTCAGGCGCTCGAGACAGGCTTCCGCCTCGTCGGCGCGGTGGTCGGCGATGAGATTGTCGAGCAGGTAGTAATAGGGCAGACGGATCCCGGGATTTTCCTCGACGATCCCGCGCCAGAATTCGACCGCCCTGCTGTGGTTCGAGACGTTCCAATCCCAGGCGGCGTGGCCCGCCGCCTTCTGCAGGATCCACTGGCAGTCCTTTTCGCCCGGGTCCCGCCGTATGGCCTCGCCCGCATAGCGGCTCGCCTTTTCCGCGGCGGCGTTCATGCGGTGACAGTAGAGACAGGCGATCAGCGAGCGAGCGCGCTTCTGATGCTTCTCGTCGTCGAGCTGCGCCTTGAGAAAATCCTCGTATTCGCGGAACACGTCCTGCGGCAGCTCGTCCTCGCGGTCCATACGGTTCTCGATGCGGTTGAGGCGCTGCTCCACGCTGAGGTCGAACAGATCGTCGATCGACACGCCGAAGATCTCCGCGAGCTTCGGCAGCAGCGTGATGTCCGGCATCGCGGCGCTGTTTTCCCATTTCGACACGGCCTGCGCGCTGACGCCGACGCTCTCGGCGAGCTGCTCCTGCGTCAGCGAGGCCTTGAAGCGCAGCTGTTTGATTTTCTTTCCCAGTTCCATGGTGAGCTTCTCCTTGTCCTGTAAGATAGGCGCCTTACGATCCCGATGGTAGCAGAGCGCGCGAAAAAAAGCAATGACGCGTTCGGCGTCCCCGCTCAACCGGCGGTTGTGAAGACAAGCCGCCCGCCCGAAAAAACAGACGCCTCCGGAGAGACGTCTGTAATGGATCCGGCGATCAGCGCTTCGGAAATCGCGGAGCGCCTCACTCGTCGGCGGGGGCGTCGGGATCGTATTCCAGGATATCCCCCGGCTGGCAGTTCAGCGCCTCGCAGACGGCCTCGAGCGTGGAAAAGCGGATCGCGCTGATCTTGCCGGTCTTCATTTTCGAGAGATTTACGTTGGACAGCCCCACCTGCTCGGACAGCTCCTTAAGGCTGATCTTGCGATCCGCCATGACGCGGTCGAGCCGCAGAATGATCTTTCCCATGGCCGCACCTCACAGCGTCTCGTCGGCTTCCTGCTGCAGCGCCTCGCCGTAGCGGAAGACATAGGAGAGAAAGAACAGGATCAATGCGGCCACGACGAACCAGAGATTGATGCCAAAGTTATAGCTGAAGGAGCTGACGGTCTCGGGATTGAACAGACGCTCGATCTGATAAGCCCGCACGTTGGAGATATCGGAGACCACTCGCCCCAGCTCGGTGACGCCGCCCGCAATCAGAGCGGTCCAGCCCAGCTTGCTTATCTTGCCGGAGTTGCCCGAAGCGAAAGGCTTGCCCTCTTTCATGGGGGCGAGGATATCTCGCAGCACTTTCAGAAAATACCATGTTGCCGCTGCCTCGAGGACGATGCAGACCAGCATGATGATCAGACTGGTCTTGATGGTCGGAACCAGATAGCTTTCGGGCCCGCCGATCAAATGAAATGTTATGACGCCGAGCGTCAGCGTGTCGGCGCTGGCGATGATCTTTTCGCCGAGGATGGCGGTCAGCGGGATGAAGATCGCGGCGACGATCACACCGGCGAGGGCAAAGCCCTGCAGGATCTTCAGAATGCGGTCGATCACGGCGGCGCTGCGGGTCAGTTTCGTGTTATCCATGGTTGTTATCTCCTTGTTATCGCTAAATAATTAACGTTTATCGTTAATTTCTGAGGCCACTATAACACCGCATTTTATGTTTGTCAAGTATTATTTTACGTTTATCGTTAATTTTTTTATGAAAGCCTCGATCCGCCGCTCCGTACCGAAGCGCACAAAAAACAAGCACCCACCGAAAGGTGAGTGCTTGTAGAAGAATCGGATCAGCGCTTGCTGAACTGGGGAGCGCGGCGGGCGGCCTTGAGGCCGTACTCGATTGCCTTGTTGCCGGAAACCTTTGTATTTACTTGGTTTTCCTGGTTCGGCATCTTCGGTTCCCTCACCTGTTAACTAAACAACTGCCAACTGCATCTTTTTTTCATTCAAAGCTTCCGTACATGGCAACAGCCTCATCTATGGTGATCTCACCTTTTCCCACCTGGAACGCTGCGACCCGGATCTGAACCGCGAGAGGATCCTTGATGCCGATCACTTCCGGGGATATGATACGCTCTGCGGGCACCTGACCGAAGGGAGCGTAAACCGTATCGAAGGAGAGGTCCTTTGTGGGCGTTACCAGGCGCTTCACGGAAGCCATGGCATTGAGCTCTTCGTTTGAGATCAGAAACCGCATGAATTCGTTTGTCATATCCAGATTCTCGCAGTTTTTGTTCACGGAGAACTGGATGGAAGGACTGTCGATAAAATATCCGCCGTCGTCTGTCAGGGGGATCGGCGCAAACGCGTAATCGAAAGGCGCGCTGGCGAAGGCCTCGGACTGGCTTTCCCGCTTTTTGGTCCCGGACACGGTATCCGCGGGGCAGATCATCATCGGCACATCGCCTTCAAAGAAGCGCAGGATCACCTTGGTATAGTTGTCTTCGATCTTGTCGCATTCATCCAGATCGATACAGCCGTTTCCGATCAGCTGCTCCACCGCCTCCAGTGCCGGACGCATGTATTCTCCCGCGGCGGGATCCAGTGCGTTGGCCAGCTTGAGCGCTTCCGGGTTTTCCGCCAGCGTGGCCACGAACAGCGGATAAGCGACAGTGTTCATGAAGGTGCTGGTGTTGGATTTGAGGCTGTAGCCCATCATGGGGCTGGCGTAGCCCTTGCTGCGGAATGCTTCGCATACAGCCGCCAGTTCTGTCCACGTGGTCGGGATGCTGAGGCCTTCCTTTTCAAACAGATCGTTGTTCACCAGCATGCCGTAAGTCCTGGAGAAAACCGGCACCAAAAACACATGGCCTTCTGCGTC